>JAJQBM010000249.1 GCA_021203285.1 Clostridiales bacterium
TTATATATCTATGGCAGAGGTATATAAGCTCTATCCGACCTTGCACGAAGCACCCGAAGATAAGTTTGTGGACACAGTCAATGCTATTATCTCAGGCAAAATCGGGACAACAGCACTTCAGGCGCAACGAAAAAAAACAGGTCTGACGCAAGCACAGCTTGCCATAAAAGCAAATGTAAACTTACGAACACTGCAACAGTATGAACTTGGTACAAAAAACATCAATAAAGCGGCATTTCAAACAGTAATGGCGCTCTGTAATGCACTTGGTTGTCAGGCAGAAGATATTTTAGAGCCTTTTTTCATATGATGACCGAATCCCTCCTGTCGGAAGCCGGTTGACGAATCGTTCTGATTCTGCTATGATTCATAGAACAAATAGCACATATTTTCACCGTAGCTGCAAAGGGATAACAGGCAAAAGAAAGAGGGAACTCCATGCTGCAGATTCGCCATGTATGTAAGAAATACCGGACCGGGAAGCTGGTTCAGAAGGCACTGGATGATGTGACCCTGAATCTCAGGGACAGTGAGTTTGTGGCGATTCTGGGGCCAAGCGGCTCCGGCAAGACAACCCTGCTGAATGTCATCGGCGGTCTGGATCGCTATGACAGCGGCGATCTGATCATCAACGGTATCTCCACGGAGGAATATCAGGATCGGGACTGGGATTCCTACCGAAACCATACCATCGGTTTTGTCTTCCAGAGCTACAACCTGATCCCGCACCAGACGATTCTGTCGAATGTGGAGCTAGCTCTCACGATCTCCGGCATCAGCCGGAGGCAGCGCAGAAAGCGTGCAATGGATGCATTGGCGCAGGTGGGTCTTGCAGATCAGGCCGAGAAACGGCCGGCACAGCTGTCCGGCGGCCAGATGCAGCGGGTGGCGATCGCCCGTGCGCTGGTCAACAGTCCGGACATCCTGCTGGCGGACGAGCCGACCGGCGCTCTCGACAGTGATACCAGCCTGCAGGTCATGGATCTGTTAAAGGATGTCGCCAAGAGCTGTCTGGTCGTGATGGTGACACACAATCCGGAGCTGGCCGAACAGTACGCCACCCGGATCGTCCGCTTAAAGGACGGCAAAATCTGCGCCGATTCCGCCCCCTATGAGCCGGAAGTGAAAAACACAGACCAGCCGATCATTCATACCAATATGGGGCACTCCTCCATGTCCTTAGGAGCCGCCGTTACCCTGAGTTTTAACAATTTACGGACGAAAAAGGCCCGGACGATGCTGACCGCCTTTGCGGGATCGATCGGCATCATCGGCATCGCTCTGATTCTGGCGATTTCCTCCGGAGTAAACGCCTATGTCAATGTGCTGGAAGCACAGATGGCCACGGAATATCCGCTGGAGATCGAGCAGGCCTACTACGATGTCTCGGCCTATGTCTCCGCCAGAAGCGGCAGCTCCTCACTCCTCGGCACCGAAAGCAGCGGATCTGACACGGGTTCCGGAGAAACCGGCCTCTCCGCCACCGACACCGTCGATATCACTGCGCTGATCTACAACATCTTTTCGGGGCAGGCGTCAAATGACCTTGCCTCGCTCAAAGAATATCTGGAGAGCGGCGACAGCGGGATCGAGGATCTGGTTCTGGATATCGAATATGATTACGGCATCACTCCGCAGATTTATCAGGACAACACGGAGGATGTGGTGCAGGTCCACCCGGATCACTTCTTTGATGTGCTCGGTTTCGGTTCCACCACGAGCGCGAATTCCATCATGTCATCCATCGTGGATACCGATGTCTTTGCCCCGCTTCCGAATTCGGAGGATTTATACAAGGACAGCTATACCGTTCTGGCCGGGCGGTGGCCCGAGAGTTGGAATGAGTGTGTCATGGTGACGGATTCCGAGGGCGGAACCACCGACCTCGCGCTATATGTCATGGGCTTTGAGGACACGGCCGATCTGAATACCATGATCTCCCAGTTTATCAGCGGAGACACTGTGGAACAGCCGGAGATCACCGGCACCTACTCTTACAGCGATTTCCTCGGCGTGACCTTTAAGGTGATCAACAGCACAGATTTTTATTCGTATGACAGCCAATACCAGATCTGGGCTGACAAATCGGACGACGAAGCGTATGTTCAGAATCTGATAAACAATGGGGAAACGCTGACCATCGTCGGCGTTGTGACGGTAAATGAGGACGCAGGCAGTGAAATTCTGAATCACGGCATCAATTATCTGCCTTCCCTGATCGAGCACCTTGCAAAAGAGGCGGCAGAAAGCGAGATTGTGCAGCAGCAGCTCGCAAATCCGGAGATCAATGTTTTTACGAATGAACCATTTGGCGAGGAGGAGGGCGATGACAGCTTTGACCTGAATTCCCTGTTTAATGTGGATGAGGAGCTTCTCCGGGATGTGATCACCGTCGACGAAAGTGCTCTGGAGGATCTGTTCGACAGCTTTTCCTCCGGCCTGTCTGACTCTCTGGGGTCCGGCAGCGGCTCATCGATTGATTTGTCCGATATGGTGGATTTAAGCTCCATTGAGCTGGAGCTTCCGGATGCGGACGATATCAGCCTGTCGGAGCTGCTCAGCGGGATTGAAATCACGGCTTCCGGTGAGGATATGAGTCAGATCGCTTCGGAGCTGCTGGATGGCTACCAATCCTATGTGTCCGGAAACAGTCAGGCGGATGTGACGCAGCTTGGCGACGCGTTTTTGGCTTACCTGCAAACCGACGCCGCGCAGAACATCCTGATGGAACATATGCTGGAGATCATAGAGGCCAACGGCGGGCTGCAGGTCTCCACTGCGCAATTGCAGTCACTGATCACGGATGTGATGACGGACTTCCAGCCCTATGCCTCCGAACAGGGCTATACGGATATCTCGCAGATGGACGCGTATCTGAACGAATACCTCGCGACAAGCCGCGCACAGGATATCCTGAACACATGGGCAGCGTCAAACCTGCAGTTTGACCTGTCCGGCATGACGATCTCAGAGGAGCAGCTTAGCAGCCTAACATCCGATCTTGTCAGCGGCTACCGAACCTATGCGGCATCGAACAGCTCTGTTCCGGATCCCTCTCAGATCAGCGATTATTTTATAGAATATCTCGGTACAGACGAGGCACAGCAGATTCTGACAGACGGATTGGAAAATATGATCGATACGAAAAGTCTGGAAAGTCAGATCTCATCTGCCCTCCGGAATTATATGAATGAGGCGGCCGCGTCGGTCATGGAGAGTGTCTCCGAACAGTTAGAATCCCAAATCTCTCAGGCTGCGGGGCAGATCTCCGCACAGATCAGCACAGAGATTCAGAAGCAACTCTCCGCGAACGTGGGGCAGATGGAAACCATACTGGCGGATGCGATCAGCGTCGACACCGAGGCACTGGTGAATGCCTTTACCGTTGACATGGATATCGCTGACTTATCCGATATCCTGACCTCCCTTTTGCCCTCCGGCACGACGACCTATGAGGACAATCTGGAATCGCTGGGCTACACGGATTTCTCCTCTCCGGACAGCATCAGCATCTACCCGAAGGATTTTGAATGTAAGGACGCGGTGATTGAAATCCTGAACGACTATAATGACCGGATGACCGCGGAGGGCGAGGATGACAAGGTCATTACCTTCTCAGATTCCGTGGGCAGCCTGATGTCCATGGTCACCCAGATTGTGAACATCCTGAGCTATGTGCTGATCGCTTTCGTGGCAATCTCCCTCGTGGTTTCCTCCATCATGATCGGTGTGATCACCTACATCAGCGTATTGGAGCGGAAACAGGAAATTGGGATATTGCGCGCTATCGGCGCTTCGCGCCGCAATATTTCTCAGGTATTTAACGCGGAAACCGGCATCATCGGGCTCGCCGCGGGACTCCTTGGCATCGTTCTGACCGTGATCCTGATCCAGCCGATCAACCGGCTGATACACAGCTACTCCGGCATCACGGAGCTGACCGCGCACCTGCCGCTGCGGTACGCGGTTCTGTTGATTGTCCTCAGCATCGCGCTGACGCTGCTCGCCGGAACGCTGCCCTCCCGAAAAGCGGCCAAAAGCAACCCCGTGGAGGCGCTGCGGACGGAATAGGCCGGCATTGCCTTATTCTGTAACTCTTCTGTTCTTAACCAGCGTAAAATTTCAGGCACCCTCTATATAGATAGCGCCCGACGGTTTCATCATCCGCGCGGAAGACTTCATGCTTCGCGCCGGGAATGCATTCGATGCGGGCAGATGCCGGTGTTGACGCAGCAAGTTTCCTTACAAACAGCTCCTGCTGTTCCTTGGAGACAAAGGTTTCCTCCGCTGCCTGAATCAGCAAAACCGGCGTCTCCATCCGCTTCCACGCATCCCGCATGAGAAAACGGTTTAAGCGGATGGCTTCGCGCAGCCATCCGTAGGACGCCGCGCATGTCTGATAAAGCGGCTCCGCATCGGTTTTATTTTTATACCATGCCCATCTGCCATACGATGTGGCGCAGCTTTCCTCGAATGTTTCCGTGCCGTCATAGGCGTGCTGGCCGACGACATAGCTTTTCTCCCTGCCGAGCACGCACATGACAAAAACGATCAGTTTCGCCACGGGCCATGGCACACCGCCCGTACTGGGACGTATCATGGGTGATGTGAGAAAAACCCTGCAAAACAGCCGAGGCTCCTGTGCGGCGAGTGCCGCGCCGATCCCGCCGCCCATGGAATGGGCAAAGAGAAAGAGCGGCAGCTCCGGGGTCTGTTTCCAATGGTTCTTTGCAGCTTTTGCGACAAAGCTTAAGTCATCCACATACCGCTGCCATCTATCCGTATGTACGAGAGAAACATCCCCTTCGACAAGACGGTAGGTACGCCCATGGCCGCAGTGCTCCGGAATGCAGACATGATACCCCGCCTTTAAAAAATAATAGATGATTTCAAAGTATTTGTCTGCCGTCTCGGCGAACCCGTGTGAAATGAGGATGATGCCCCGTGCGTCCGCATCCTGCCCGTTTGCCGTTTCCGCCGGGGAACGGTCTCCCGCTGTGTAAAACGCGCAGTAAATCTGCCGTCCGGCTTCCCGCGAGAGGAAGCATTCCTCCCGGCGGGGAAGTATATACGGGAGCACACGCTCCTCCATAAACTGACTGTAGTTCTCCTCCGGCTTGATTGCATCCGATTTCATATCATTTCCATATCCATCATTATTCTTCATCATATTCTCCGTAAATCGCTGGGATAGTCAGACCTTGTCTGTTCCCCGTCTCTCCCGTATCTCACCCGCAAGCGCCTCTACCTTATCATCCGTAAGCTGATAATGCTTGTGGAACAGCCACACCGCGATGAAAAGCATCGCAATCGGGAAGAGGGTCATGGTCATGCGAAGACCGGCGACAGACGATGCGGCCGCTGTGGCGACGGATGCGGCACCCGTATCGGAGCTCAGGTTGCACACAGAGAGACAAATCGAAGCGACCATCGCAGCAACGCCAGATGCCAGCTTGACAACAAATGTCTGCATGGAGAAAATCACGCTCTCATCCCGGCGGTTATTTTTGACTTCGCCGTAATCCACCGTATTGGCCAGAAAAATGGTCGTGAGTACGGTCAGCATCCCGCTCGCCGCGAAAATCAGGAATCCCGGAATAAACAGCACAAAAACATTCGACATGCTCGTGAAGGCCAGCACAAGCAGGACGGCATAGCCGACCACCGCCATGCCGAAACTGATATAGAAAATACGGATGGTATTAAAAAACTTCCGAAGCAGCGGGAAAAACAGCATCATCGAGAGAATCTGTATCGCACCGCCAAACGTGTTAAACAGCGTGTAGGAGCTGTACCAGAACTCTCCGCCAAAATCGTATTTAAAGAAATAAATCACGAGATTCGACGTTATATAGACCGCACAGTTGATGAGGACAATCGTAAGGGCAACCGTCATCGCCTGGTCATTCTGAATCAATGCGCGGAACATCTGCCGGACAGACGGGGATTCGACATCCACTGTGGATTTTTCCTTGATATTCATGCAGGTACAGCCGATAAACAGGACAAACAGGATTGCGATAATCAGCGCAAACCGTTTAAATCCGACGCGCTCATCCCCGCTGCCGAGAGCCATGACGCTCATCATAGTGACGACAGTAATCAGAGCGGAACCCACACCGGCAGCACTTCTGGCAAGCGTCGTCAGATTCTCACGCTCCTTGCCGCCCTCCGTGAACGCCGGAATCATAGACCAGTACGGAATATCCATGATCGTGTAAGTCATGCCCCAGAGAATATAGGTGATCGCGGCGTATGCCACGAGTCCGGAGGCATCGAGTGCGGGCGGCGCGGAAAACATCAGAACGAGAATGACCGCGTTCAGCAGCGTGCCGATCAGAAGCCACGGGCGGAACTTCACGAACCTTTTCTTTGGCTTCTCCACGATCACACCCATGATCGGGTCATTGAACGCGTCAAACACACGCGCAACCATCAGGATTATGCCCATGGCAATCGCGTTCAAACCGCAAATATCCTGATAATAATACAGGACATAGCTAGCTGAGAACATGTATACCATGTCCTTCCCCACAG
>JAJQBM010000005.1:0-2232 GCA_021203285.1 Clostridiales bacterium
GTCCGTCATTGTCGACATTTCTCACAGACAGCCCTTCTGGAGGATACAGCAGGCATAAAACGCCGTCTCCGTCGTCGCCACCACACAGTAGGCCGCCTTTGCCCGCGTGTAGAACTCCCCGCGCGTGATCATCCGGCAGGCGTTCGCACCCCGCGCGTCATGCTTCGCAACAATATTCCGGAACTCATCCCACACCGGGCATTCCAGATCGGCGTGCACCGCGTCCTTATCCATGATCAGCACCGGATCATCCACAAAATCATCCAGCGGCAGCAGCGTCAGGATCGCGTCCATGAGATCCGTGGCGCGAAGCCCGTCGCAGCGAACCAGAATGCTGTCTTTCGCCATGGAGGCCGCCGCGAAATTCGCGTCGCCTATGACCAGTGTGTCGCCGTGTCCCATCTCCGCTAGCACCTTTAAAAGCTCCGGAGAGAGAATCGAAGGAATTCCTTTTAACATGATATGAGCGCTCCTTTCTTTTATGACACATCCTAATAAGAATAATATCCGTACATCGCCACATGGTCGCCGTCGATGAGGGTCAGCGTCTTGCCGGAGTAACGGAACTCCAGCTCATAGGTTTCCCCGCCTTTGACCGTTATGGTGACGGTGCCGTCCTCGCGGAAGTCGAATGCGGCCTTTTTCGTCTTATCACCATAGGAAACAGTGGGGTTGTCCGAATCGGGATCCACACTGGTGATCCCGTCGATCCCGTCATAACCGGCGATGATATCGCCGCCGACGGTCACATACCCGTTCTCCGCATCGTCCACCACCTCGGACGGGACATAGGTCACACTCTCATCCCCGTAGGTCAGCGTCAGCTTCCACCCGGTCCACTCTATGAGATAGTCCATCTCCTGCTTCAGCACGGCGGAGTCGTCGCCGGAGGAATCGTAAAACCCGACAGCCAGCGTATTTCCGCCGATCGTGTAGGGAACCATCGCGGTAAAGGAATTGCCATCCTGGCTGCGGCAGGAAAAGTCTGCCAGCAGGTAAGCGCTGCAGTAGATATACATATCCATGATGGAATCCACGGCCTCCCCGCTGCTGCCGATGCCGAAAACAATCGTGTCCGGCAGAACCGTAAACGCCCGGATAGCATCATCGTCGGACTCAAACTTCGCCTTGACCGTCGTCTCCGTGGCGTGCTCCGTCGTGCCGGAGGTCGACCCTTCCACACACCAGCTTCCGAGCAGGGCGGTCACATCATAACGCGCCGCATCCCCGGCCTCCACCGCGTACTCATCCGGAACCGTCCCGCCGTAGCTGATATCGTCGATCCGGAACGGCAGAAGATCCGTGGCCAGATCGAGTGTGTCCTCATACGGGGCATACTGATCGTTTAATGTGACCTCCTCCTCTGCGGAATCCTCCGCGTCCCCGGAGGCGGCTGTGCAGCCGGTCAGTGTCAGAGCCGCGCACAGCACAAACGGCACTATAATTTTAACATGTCTGTTTCTCATACTTCTCACATCCGCAAAATGATTATTTCAGATAATTGGCTAAACCGAGAATTAGATAGCTCCCGGCCACGGCACCCTGATCCGGAACACCCGCACAGGCCGCCGCATGCACCGCAGCCTTTCCGAACACGGGAACCATATCCTTTGTCGCTTCCACACCGGCCTGCGCCGCGTCCAGCGCGGCTGCGATCACCTCGCTCACCCCGGCTGCCGGATTTTCTCTGACAGCCGCAGCCGCGGCATCCGCGGCGGGAAGGATCGCGTCGTAAATCGTCCGCTGTCCGGCCTGGCATTTGCCCCGCTTCTGGACACCGGCGGCAAATCCGGTCAGAAACGTAGCCAGCGCAGCGCCGTCCAGCTCCGTCTTTCCCTTCACGGCCTTTCCGCCCTCCATCACACCGGTAGACATCAGAAAACCCATGGTGGAAGGAATCAGGGAGGACATCTTCATTCCGGCCTTCATCAGAAGTTTCCCGATATCACCGGCCGCATCTGCCTCCTGGTCACGCAGCAGGGACGGAAGCTCTCCGAAGCCCTTGCTCATGGTAAGCCCCAGATCTCCGTCTCCCAGCTTTGCGTCCATCTCGCAGAGTTCCTCCTTTTTCTCTGCAAAGAGTGCTCCGACTGAGGCAAACAAATCCGGTATCTGGTCAAATAAAATTTTTTCCATTTTCGTTCTCCTTCTGATTGGCTTATTTCTGGCAGATGAACGGGGTATTTACCGGATAATCCAGATACCCCTTCAGCTCGTCATTCATCTTGAAAA
>JAJQBM010000005.1:2242-6441 GCA_021203285.1 Clostridiales bacterium
CCCGTCCGTTGTCCAGAAGCGATACCTCATCGCCCCCAGCCAGCGGCATGTCGCCCAGCAGTGTATCGAGCGACTCCTCGGCGATCTCACGGGAAGTCTTTAATGGGCCGTTCCACACGCCCGGCTCTCCGTGAATGCCCATGCCCATGGCCATCTCGTTCTCGCCCAGCTCAAAATTCGGGTGCCCGATCTCCGGGATAATGCAGGGGGTCAGGGCAAATCCGACGGTGCGGGTGTTATCCTTGGCCAACTGCGCCGCGGCAAGAACCTCATCCAGAGTGCCGCCCTGATCGGCCTTCGCACCGGCTGCTTTATACATAAAGTAGATTCCCGCTACACCGCGGCGGGTAGCCGGATCCGCATGGGAGTTCACATCGTCCGCACCCACGATACTCTTGCACTCGATGTCATCCATCTCGCAAAGGTCGGTCGCCATGTCAAAAGTCATGATATCTCCAGTGTAATTCCCGTAGAGATACAGGACGCCCGTGCCCGCCTCCACTTCCTTGGAGATCTCATAAATCTGCTCTGGGGAAGGAGACTGGAAAACGCCGCCCACACCGCAGCCGTCAATCAGCCCCTCTCCGACAAATCCCAGGAAAAGCGGAAGATGGCCAGTGCCGCCGCCGGTGATGATCGCAACCTTGCCGGGCTTCTTATTGGCAATGCAGTAGCAGCGCAGATCATCCGCCGCGTATTTCACCTGATCCGCGTGCGCGGCATAGATGCCTTTTAACATATCGTCCACATAGTTCTCCGGTGCGTTTATGATTTTCTTCATAAAAATGCCCTCCTTATATAAAAATCTTATTTGGTTCCATTGTTTTTGGCTTCCTGCCATGCCTTACGGCAGGGAAGCCAGACGGTGATCGCCAGCGCCGCGATCCACAAAAGCAGGATCCAGTTGCTGGGCGACCCGCCCAGATACAGAATCAGCGCAATATAAACGAAACAGACCGCAGTCTCCAGCTCCGCCAACAGTGTCAGCAGTTTCAGAGGCTGACCCTTCAGCGCAACCATGCCCTTTTTTACCTTCTCCGGGAGCCGCCACATCTCCAGCGGCACCTTCCGGCAGATAAAACGGAATCCGAAGGTGATCAGCCATGTCACAAACGGCAGCAGCAGATAAATCAGGCTGGTCGCATATCCGGTTCCTTCCAGAGACGGAATCGTATCCGTCGTATATACCGCATAGATGGTAAACGCCGTCAACCCGCCCTGTACAATCAGAGACACAATCGAGATGATGTGCATCGGAACGGTCATGGGAATCCGGATCAGCGTCCCATGGGTCTCCGGCTTGTGAAAGGCTCGGTTTGACTTGCTCTTGGAAGAAAAATATGCCGTTTTGCGCTTGCTTGATCGTTTCTCAGACATTCTTATTTTACCTCTTCCGGACTCGGTATGGAGGGCTGCGCCCCCTTCCGCGTCACCGCGATCGCCGCCACCTTCTGCGCGTAGTCAATCGCCTCGAAAACATCCCGGTCCTCCGCCAGTTTCACAGCCAGCCCGGCCACAAAGCTGTCGCCGGCGGCCGTCGTGTCAACGGCCTCCACCCGGATGCTCGGAATCATCCTGTCCTCCCGGCCGGCCAGACTCATCAGAACCCCGTCTCCGCCCAGGCTGACGAGCATATCCGCTGTGCCTCTCTGCCGCAGTATATTTACTTTCTTAAGATAATCGGTGTCATCCGCGGAAACTCCGGCAAGGATACTCAGCTCCGTCTCATTCGGTTTCAGCAAATCGACATATCCGTACAGCTCTTCCGGCAGATCCGGGATAGCGGGCGCCGGATCGAGAATCACATATTTCCCCATGGGCTTCGCCAGACGCGCCGTGTACACGACCGTCTCCAGCGGAATCTCCAGCTGCATGATCACAATATCAGCGCTCTCGATGGCATTGATATGCTCATCTATATAGGAAGTATCTACCTTCATATTGGCTCCGGGGATCACGGTGATGGAGTTCGACCCGTTCCGGTCCACAGAGATCCACGCGGTGCCGGTGGGTGTGTCCGCACAGCGCATCATCCCGTCCGTATCAACCCCCACGCTGTTCAGGCTTCGGATCAGCGCATTGCCGTCATCATCCATGCCGACCGCGCCGAGCATGGCAATCTGTCCGCCCAGCTTTCCGATGGCGTAGGCCTGATTGGCCCCCTTGCCTCCGGGCGATTTTGAAAAGTCTGTCGCCAGAATGGTCTCTCCCTCTCGGACAATGTGATCCACCTTCGCCACATGGTCCATATTCAGGCTGCCGACTACAAGAATCCGTTTCATGACATTCCCTCTCCTTTGTCTAATTTCCTGTTTAACTCTATCACAGAATCGGACTATTTGCAACAATTTGCCACATATTCGATATTCAAACGGAGTCATTGACTTTTCTGTTTTTAATGGTAAGATATCCGTATAAAGGCAGAGACAAATGGACAAGAAAACAATCGGGCATGCTTGCATGCATCGATGTTTAATTGTCCATTTGACGAGCGTGAGCGAACGAGAAAAACCGAAGGTTTTTCGAGTCTCTGCCTGAAACATAACAACGAGCATAAGAGGAGTATCCCATGTATAATCCAAATGAAAACCGTTTCGGAGATCCGGAGGATCAGTTCACGCGCCCGCCCAGAAGAGCCGCCTCGCCCATGGCGATGGCAGGCGTTTCCTGCGCGATCATCGCGATCCTGACCTCGATCACGGGCATCATCTCCATCGTTTTTGCCGCCCTCGGCATTTTATTTTCTTTCCTCTCCAGAGGTGACCGGGTCAAGCCGGTGCGGGCGGAAAAATATGCCTTCCGCATCAGCCTGATCGCAATCATCGTGAGCGTAGCCATCACAGCCGCAAGCCTGATCACGGTGATCAACCAGTACGGAAGCCTGATGAACTATTACAAAGCTTACCTTTACACGATCGAGCAGAACTACGGCATCGACATCGAGGACCTCTACGGGATCGATACGGAGGACCTCTTCGGGGTCGAAACAGATGGAGGGGAACTGCTGTAAACTAGGCACAGAATCGGAGTATGTATTATGAATAAAACCATTGCACAACTAAAAAAAGCTGCAAAACAGAACCTTCTCGGGCACTACGGAAGCGTCATCGGAGCATTGATTCTCACCCTGCTGTTCGGCATTGTCCTGAGCATTCCCTTTGACACCATGACACAGCAGGGGCTTTATTACGGCGTGTTCTCCCGCGTTATTTTAGGCTATGCCGGGACACTGATCGTCTCTCTGGTAACACTGATCTTCGGCGCCGGCCTGTCTCATATCCACCTTCAGATCGCACGGGGGCAAAAGACAAGATGGTCGGAGCTGTTTTACACATTCCGGAATCGCCCGGATCGCTACATCGGCTTCGGCCTTCTGGAAATCCTGCTGTCCGTCGCCTGTATCGCACCGGGATACCTGTGTATGATGCCGTTTCTTCTCACCGACGGTGTCACGGCCGCATCCATCGGTCTGGCAGCGTTCGGCGCGGCATTGCTGGTCGCCGGCTGCATCATCCTGATCATTGTCGCCTGCTCGTGGTCCATGACCGCCTTCATCCTGCTGGATGACGATACGATCCGCGTGACGGATGCCATCCGCGAGAGCCGCCGCCTGATGCGGGGACGCAAATGGAAGTTTTTCGTCCTCAGCCTCTCTTTTATCGGCTGGCTCCTCTTTTCCGTCCTGACCTGCTTTGTCGGACTGCTCTGGATCCTCCCGTATATGGCGCAGGCACAGACCTGTTTCTATCTGGATCTGCTGCCGGAGGCCTCGCAGCACGAAGAGAGCGGGGATTTTGACCAGAACCAGACATACCGGTATGGCAATTATCAATAAGCGGTTCCAGTAAATAATTTTATCAATAATAAAAAGGCAGTGATACACAGGATCGTGTCACTGCCTTTTATCATTCTGCATAATTACAATATTTGCTTATTTCACCCGGATGCACTGAAGAATCCCGTCCAGCTTCGCAGCCGCCGCCTCGTAGGCGTAGCCGTCCATCGAGCCGGTGACAAAAGCGGTCTCTCCGGTGATCCCCTCTGCCTGTACATAAGAAACCTCTCCAAACACGCTCTCCACTGCCGCGGCGTCCGCTGTAGTCCGGACAAAATAGCGGCTTATCAGATTCCGGTAATCCGCCAGTTGCACCTTCTCCGGCTTCCAGTCCATGGTAATGCTCACATGCTTATGACGGACG
>JAJQBM010000199.1 GCA_021203285.1 Clostridiales bacterium
GAATTTATCCGTGTCTTTGAGGAAGAAGCAAAAAAGCTTGGCGCGGTCGATTTTTTGGTGCAGGGAACGAGTTACCCGGATGTGGTGGAAAGTGGTCTTGGCGGTGAGTCGGCGGTTATCAAATCGCATCATAATGTTGGCGGCCTTCCTGATTGCGTTGATTTTAAGGAAATTATCGAACCGCTGCGAAATCTTTTTAAAGATGAGGTGCGTAAGGCCGGACTGGAAATGGGCATACCGGAGAATCTTGTTTTTCGCCAGCCGTTTCCCGGACCGGGGCTTGGCATTCGCATTATCGGGGAGGTCACTGCCGATAAGGTGCGTATTGTGCAGGACGCAGATGCTATTTATCGGGAAGAGATTGCAAATGCAGGATTGGATAAGACAATAGGGCAGTATTTTGCAGCACTGACGAATATGAGGTCAGTGGGCGTTATGGGCGATGAGAGAACATATGACTATGCTGTGGCGCTGCGGGCTGTTAATACGGTTGATTTTATGACAGCAGAGAGCGCAGAAATTCCGTTTGAGGTGCTGCAGAGGGTGATGAGCCGGATTATTAATGAGGTGAGAGGGGTCAACCGGGTGTTTTATGATTTGACGAGTAAACCACCGGGGACGATAGAGTTTGAATAGACCCCACGTCTCGAAAAATCCTTATTCTACGGGCTTTTTCGAGACTTTTTCTTTTGCTTGGCTACAAATTGGCTACACTTCCCATCTGGCTACCATCCGGCACAGTACCGTTGATCACATTTTCAAGCTGCTTCGCGATCTCCGCCTGCTTGTTGGGATACAGGTGGCTGTAGGTGTTCAGTGTGGTCTGGATTTTTTCGTGTCCGAGCCGGTCCGCGATCAGCAGCGGCTTGCAACCCATTTCCACAAGCAGGCTGGCGTGGGAGTGGCGCAGGTCATGGACACGGATTTTTTTGACGCCGGACTTCTGGCAGCCGCGGATCATCTCGTGATTGAGAAAGCTCTTGGTGTGGGGAAACAGCCGGTCAGTCGGCTGAATCTCGTAGCATTTCGAGATATATTCTCTCAGGCATTCCACAAGCGTCTGCGGGATGGTGACGACACGATTGCTTTTCGGTGTCTTGGGAGGCCAAATGACATCCCTGCCATTGATTCGCTGAAATGTCTTGTTGATCGTGATCGTCGCGTTGTCCAGATCCACGTCCGCCGGTGTCAGGGCACACAACTCCCCGACACGCATCCCTGTGTAATACAGCGTCATGAACGCTGTGTAGGAGACCGGTTTGTCGGCGACTGCAGCGATAAACTGCTCGAATTCTGCCTTCGTCCAGAACTGCATTTCCTCGGCGTTGCTCTTGCCCATACTTCCGGCTTTCGTGCAGGGGTTCTCCTTCAGGTCGTAATACTTTACCGCATAATTCATCATCGCGGTAAGTTGATTATTGATCGCCTTCAGGTAGGTGGGTGCATAGCCCTTGCCGTTCTCATCACGGTAAGCGGTGAGCTTGTTCTGCCATTTGCGGATGTCTGTGGCAGAGATCTCGTTCATCGGCATCTTCCCGAAATAAGGGAGAATCTTCTTGTCTACCATGTAGCGCTTGCTAATGATGGTGGACTCTTTCAGACGGTGGCTCATGTCCTCAAAGTACAGATCGACAAAATCTGAAAACAGCATCCCCATATCGGCTTTTGCCTTGTTCAGAAAATCATGCTCCCATTCCAGGGCAGCTTTCTTCGTGTCAAATCCGCGTTTCTTCTTGTGGATGACTTTCCCTGTCCAGTCCTTTACACGGACCTGCGACATCCATTTTCCATTGGTGTCTTTCGTTACTGACAAATTGCATCATTCCTTTCTTTCATTATGTATGCGAACTTGTCTCTTACAATCCGGAAAGATATGCGTTCCGCTTCTGTATACGCTCGGTTTCATCCAGTTCGTCCGGCTCGGAGATTTCAATGCGCTGTGAAGCGTAATAGGCAAGCGTCTGGTCTTTCCATTTCTCATACGCCGCCTTTGTGCTGCCGTAATGCTCAAATTCCTGCCGGTTGTTCTCCCATTCCTCCAGGAACAGGCACATATCGGCGTTCAAGTCAGCTTCACGGTTTTTCCCATCAAATGTAATAGAACACTGCCACCCTTCATCACGGGGTGGTTTTTTCACGTCCACAGAGAAGCGGAGTCCCGTGATCTTCTCTAACTGGAACAAGCAGTCCATCACATCCGCGAGGGAGTCAAATTTGAAGTCGCCGGTCTGCTGTCCGAGCAGATAGGTGGATGTGGTATCCAGTACCTTCGCCAGTTCGTTGATGACGGCAATGGATACTTCGATCTCACCACTTTCATATTTCTGGACAGTGCGCAGGGACTTCCCCAGAAGATTTGCAAGCTCTGTCTGGTTGTAGCCTCTTTTCTTACGGAGTGTTTTGATGCGCTCTCCGATGCTTAAAGAATCTGTTTTGCTCATTTTTAATTCACCTCATGGATAATTTAACATAAAACAATGCGAATTGCAAGTGCATATTTTAAAAGAAAAAGGTTTGACAAATGCGTAACATGTGTGTATTATATAAATACGAACTAAAAGTGCATATTCAAGGCGCATAAAATGACAAACGAAAGAAAAAAGCGTATCTGAATTGCACAAATGATAAAACCAGAGAAAGGAGTGGTGAAGATGCAGATCAGCGTGTCGTATATCAGCGCAAATGAAATCATGAAGATCTTGGGAATCGGACGCAGCAAAGCTTATGAGGTTGTGCGCCAGATGAACGAGGAATTGGAAGCTGCCGGTTATAACGTCATCAAGGGCAAAGTGCCGGTCCGGTATTTCCAGAAAAAATACTATGGATGTGAGATGAAGGCAGAATGAATATTTTTCAGACAGTGAAGGAAGCGGTCACGGCGAAGGACGTAGCCATGTATTACGGCATCCGGGTAAACCGGAGCAACATGGCCTGCTGTCCGTTCCATGATGATCACCATCCGAGTATGAAAGTAGACAAAGGGTTTATCTGCTTCGCCTGCGGGGAGAAGGGTGATGTTATCACATTTGTGTCGAAGCTATTTGGCTTGTCTCCTTACGAAGCGGCGAAGAAGATTGCTGCAGATTTTAATGTGCCAGTGCCGGATTCCAATGCGAAGTATAAATCTTCTTATAAGGCAAATGGCTCCGGAATGAAGCGGAAATCTAAAAAAGACTCCCTGAAGTCTCCGCAACAGAAGCAGATGGAAGTGGAACGTGAATTTGGGCGATGGAGACAGAAATGTATCATCATCCTGTCAGATTACCTTCACCTACTGGAGGACTGACGAGGACAGTTCGCGCCGAAAGAGGGAGATGATGACTGGGATGAGCATTTCACGGAAGCCCTGTCGAAACAGACAGTCATAGAATACTATCTGGATGTCCTGCTGACAGGCACATTGGAAGATCAGTTACAGTTTATGGCAGATAAAGGAGAGGGGGTGATAAGGCTTGAAAAACGAATGGAACAGTATAGACGAGGAAACCAAGAAGCGGGCGGCTTCCGCGATGGAAGCTATGAACCGGCAGCTTGACGGGGACGAGGAGGAAGATGAGGACGAAGTGCTCTGGTTCGACGGCAAGAAGATCAATGAGGTACTTTGCTGTCAGGATTTTCTGTCTACCCATCCGGTCAGGTGCATCAATGGACATTTTTTCACGGTGGATGGTATGCAGCCGGATAGCGAAATAGAGCGGCAGATTTATGAGTTTGTTAAACCGTTCCTTGTGAATGGTGTGGAGAAAAAGGTCAGGCAGATCGCAGCGGCATTGAAACTGGAGGCACATTCTGAGGAAATGCCGGTGCAGCTTGACCGGCTTCATGTAGCAAATGGGACACTGTTTGTGGACGGCACATTCCGCGAGGAAAAAGAGTTCTGTCTGAACCGGCTGCCGGTTGCCTATCATCCACAGGCACCGAAGCCGGAAAGATGGCTGCAGTTTGTATCGGAGCTTCTGGAGCCGGAGGACATTCCCACGCTTCAGGAGTATATGGGATACTGCCTTCTTCCTACCAACAAGGCACAGCGAATGATGAGCATTATCGGCAAGGGCGGAGAGGGGAAATCAAGGATAGGGCTGGTCATGCGGAGCTTGCTTGGAGATAACATGAATGTCAGTAATATCCAGAAAGTGGAGACGAACCGATTTGCCAGAGCTGATCTGGAATACAAGCTGCTGATGGTGGATGACGATATGAAGATGGAGGCGCTCAGCCAGACCAATTATATCAAGTCTATTGTCACATTGGAGGACAAGATGGATATGGAGCGCAAGGGTCAGCAGAGTGTCCAGGGCGTCTTATATGTCCGGTTCCTGTGCTTTGGAAATGGAACGCTGAGTGCATTGTATGACCGTTCCTACGGCTTTTATCGGAGGCAGCTGATATTGGTTGCGAAAGAACAACCGCTTGACAGGCAGGACGATAAGTTCCTGATCGAGAAGCTACGGGAAGAGACGGAGGGAATCTTTCTATGGTGTCTGGAAGGATTGAAGCGTCTCGTTACAAACAATTATGAATTTACCGTGAGTGACAAGACAAGGAACAATCTGCAAACAGCAATCGAGGAAGGAAATAATGTGATTGCCTTTATGGGCTCCGAAGGATATGTCCGGCTGGAGAAGGGAACGATGGCGACATCAAAGGCACTTTATCAGGCTTACAGTAAATGGTGTGAGGATAACATGGAGAAGCCTATGACGCCGAGGAGCTTTAGCAGCTATTTATCACAGAATGAAAATAAGTACGGAATCCGGCATTCTACCAATATCCCATCAGCTACAGGGAAGAAAGCCAGAGGATTCACAGGAATCCACGTACAGATACGGACAGAACCATTCTGATACGGGAAACAGTGTGAAGCACTTTGAAAAGCGTATATGCGTATATTGCCAGTAAATTCAATGGATTTGCGAAAAGCAAAGAGTGTAGATATACGCTTATACGCTTGGGAAGGATGTTCGCCGTAGTTTTGTGATAAGGCGATAATACCGTTCCTGCGATTCGCATGGTGGTGACGCGAGAAACCAGATCATGCGGATTGCATCCCCGTCCGGAGGCACCGCAGAGGTGACGCAGGCGGGATAATCCGGCGATAGCCGGAAGAGCCCCTCTGGCGAGGAGCGCAAAGGCAGCTTTTGATGGACGGAACGGCTGTCGAAAGTGCTTTTGCGTTACTTTCGACGAAAGTAACAAAGCTTATGCGCCGTATCCGGCGCTCTTTAAAAGAAAATGGGAGGAATGCGATTGAAGAGAACGATCAGCGCAATGGTGGGGAAAGGTTCCCTGAACCACAATGGCAGGCAGTTCCATGCGGAGAATACTGATCCGGCGCGGAGCTATCTGAATAAAGAATACTGTAACGAAAATGTCAAGGATGTGTATCATGAATTATTTGACGAAGCTGTTGACCGGTACAATGCAAAGCAGAAGCGGAGTGACCGTCGCATTGATGATTATTATAAAAAAATAAGATCCGGAAAGCAGGAAAAGTTATTTCATGAGATCATTTTGCAAATCGGGAACAAGGACGATATGGGTGCGATGACGGAGAACGGCGCACTGGCTGCGGAAGTGCTGGACGAGTATATGAAAGATTTTCAAACAAGAAATCCTACTCTTCGCGTTTTCTCCGCACATCTCCATATGGATGAAGCGACACCGCATTTGCATATTGATTTTGTTCCATATATTACTGGGAGTAGCCGGGGTGTAGACACCAGAGTATCATTGAAACAGGCATTGGCGGCACTTGGTTTTAAGGGTGGAACCCGACGGGATACAGAGTGGAATCAATGGGCGAACGCGGAGAAGGAGCAGCTCGCGAAAGTGATGGCGCGGCATGATATTGAGTGGGAACACCTGGGGACGCACGAAGAGCATCTGTCAGTGCTGGAATTTAAGAAGCAGGAACGGGCGAAAGAGGTTGCCGTTTTAGAGGAACAGCGGAAGGAGTTGGAGCAGACCAATGCTGATTATAAAGCTATGAAGGAATCACTTATAGATCAATTGAGCGAAATGGATATGGAGATTCAGGAGACTGAAGAGCGCAGGGAAAAGGCAGAGCAAGAAACGGACACCACTGAGGCCAAAGCCGAGAAAGCGCAAAAGAAGCTGTCCACATTGACGGGTAATATGAATCAGGTAGAACGGTATGCAGCGGAGTATACACACTTCCCGGAGGAATGGCTGCCGCAGGCCGAAACATTCGAAAGTGGCAAGGCTTATCGGAAACGCATTCTTCCGATCATTACAACAGTGGTGAAACTGCTACAGCCGTTATATGCGAAATATCTGGATATGAAGCGAAAATACGATCAGCTACA
>JAJQBM010000047.1 GCA_021203285.1 Clostridiales bacterium
CCTGAAACAGGTCGGAGTCCTCGCTCAGCCTGGCGTCAATCTGCTCCTTCGCAGCGGATATCCGGTCATACTGGAACTTTTGCCCGAATATCTCACGGAGCTTTGCCCGAATATCTCACGGAGCTTTGCCCGGAGCTGATCACGGAAGCTGCTTCGGAGGGACACACAGGCGTCCAGCAGAGCCCCCACCTGCTCTGGTGTGACCCTTGTCTCGGTCTCCCTGTACTGCGCCTCATCCGCTGCAAGCTGGCCGACCAGCGTCTCCTGCTGGGAGGTCAGCTTTTTCACATAAGCGGACATTTGAGAGATCATACCTTCCGCCTCCCTCATCTCAGTCTCGTTCTGACACCCCACTTCGTGCATCAGATGATTTCGGCGGGTTTTCATTTCCTCTATTTCCTCCGTCAGTGTGGTTATCTGTTGGTTGAGTTGCATTAGCCAGATCGGATTGAAAATGCTGGCATTCTTCCTCTGTGTAAGCAGTTCTTTCTTTTGCGCTTGCTTTTCTCTTATCTCCTTTTTCACAGACTGGTACTCATTCACGAGCGGCTGATTCCAATCTATGCGGCCTGTGACGTCTTTGATTTCCGACCGGTTGTGGAGCAGATGATATTGCAGCATGACCATGTGCGCCCGAATAGTTTCAAGAGCCTCTGCGACAGCTGGAATAGCCACTTTAACGGCATTAGTCAATCTCCTGACTGTAGCTTTCAACTCACGCAGCAGCGCATTGCCCGCCTTGATCTGCCGGTTCAGCTCGCATCGGTCTGAAACGATACCTTTTCGCTCCAATGTCCGTGCGGTCACACCCTCGTGGATAGTGGGCTGTTCATCAAGGCCGCGCTCCGCATGGCTGCGGTGGTCAACCCGATCAACGGCGTGAATAAACGCCAGATATTTATTTGTCACCTCCGCCCACGCTGCTCGCCATATTACAAGCTGCTTTTCGCTGTTCCATCGTGCGGAGATGGGATTCTGCCTCCCGTATTTCGTGCTTTTGGGATGCTTGTCCGCACGGGTCAGTCCCCTACGTTCCGCTTCGGAGGGCGGCAGATAAATTTTCTTTTTCCCTTTCTCCGGCTTATAGAGGTACTGCTTCTCCCATCCCTTGGCCTGGGCTGCTTTGAACTCGGCGGCGGTAAGACCCCGTTCCTCGCCGTTACGGACGCAGAGATATTCCTTTTGTGTCTTATACTGCCACTTTCCATGCTCGTCCAGCGGTCGCACGGTCAGCATGATGTGGGCGTGGGGGTTGTGTCCATCCGTGTCATGGATACAGACATCGGCACACATCCCATCGGCCACAAATTGCTCCTGTACAAACTCTGTCAGCAAAGCCTGCCATTGTGTCTTATCCAACTCCACGGGCAGCGCTACTACAAACTCGCGGGCAAGGCGACTGTCCTTTGTCTTTTCGTTTTCCTCTACGTCGTTCCAGAGAATTTCTCGATCTCGCCATTCATGGGGCGCATTTTCCGGCAGGAATACCTGCTGCCAGATAAGCCCCCACTTTCTGGTATAATCGTGCTGTATCCCGTCATAGTCGTTATAGATGCGAGAGCAGCTCATATAAGCAGCCGCCGCGCAGGCGGAACGCCCGGCACCTCGGCTGATGACTTTTGCCTCTAAATGATAAATTGCCATGCAATCACTGTCCTTTCGGTTTTCGGTTTGTAATGTTTTTGGGTGCGGTTTTTGCGCCAGTTTCTGTTTCTCTTTCTAAAAGAGAAAGCCGGTGTGAACAGGCTGCTGTAAACACACCGGCAATGCGGGGACTGCCGTATCCGATAAGGATACCTGTCTTTGGGCAGTCCTCCGCAGCAGCAGGCCGCGGCATGGAATCATGCCGTCCCGGGACGCCATCGGCAGGGCGGGTGCTGACAGTGGTTCCCACTGTCAGCAGGGCCGGCTGCACAGGCACGACCGCTTGCGGGAGTGCCTGCCCTCTCTGGAGAAGTGTCCGGCGGACATTTCGTGAAGAGCGCACGGGCCCGACCGCAGGGAGGGATACCACCGCCCGCTTTGCGGGTTGTGAGTAAGTGCACCCTTCGGGATAAAAAAGAGAAGCGCCCCGGTCTCATGGAGCGCCCCACGATCTCAAACATCTTTCTGTAAATGCTGTACAAGATAATCCTCCAATGCCTCAAGCCCCATCCCCGCAGCGGCTGGAAAAGCCTTCTCCAGGAGTGCCCCTTCCTGAATGAGCCGCCGTGTCCTGACTTTTCGTTCTTTTACACGATCTCTGGCCTGCGCTTCCTCCATGCGGTGTTTCGCCTGCAATAGCTTCTTTTCGTCCTCTGTCATAATAAAAAGCTCCTTTGATAGTAAAAGTACGGCCATCTGGTATCAATCGGATACCAAATGACCGCTGGTTTGGTAGTAATGATCATGCTCTCAAAAAAGTGATAGCAGCACCGCCCCTGTCTGGTATCAGGTCAATACCAGATGAGGAGATTGTGGTATCAAAAGCTGTCTGCGAAGTCCAATGCCGCAGAAATATCCTCCTTATCTGTCTGAGCAGCAGGAGCGGCTGCGAGCTGTGCGCCCTGTAAGAGTTGCAGTAAGCTGCCAACCTCCAAAGGCGCACTGTCCCGCAGGCTGCTCCGGATGGTCTGCTCGATCTTTGCCAGAAACGCATCCTCTTTCTCCCTTGTTTCCAGATATGGGTCAGCCGCAAGCTGTTCCTGCCGATCAAAATAGGCGTTGACAGCGGCAACGATGGCTTTGCTGTAAGAGCGGTACTGCCTCTTGTCCAGCCGTTGCAGATGCTCAAAAGCACGTCGGTTGTCCGCGTCATCAAGGTTCAGGCGGACAGTCGTTGTAAAAATCCGCTTCATACCAGGCCGCCTTTCCCCTGGAGCTTCTGTGCCGCCAACAGTTCATATCCTTTTGCCGTAGCGCAAATGTCATCGTTGATGATCACCCGGTTCCGCTCATAATCCCCGAAATTTTTGACCATGCAGCTCCCGCCGCCTACGACATAAAGCCGCATCAATTCCGGGTCATACTCATGCTCCCACAGGCGGCGGAAAACCCCGGCGGTATATTCCGCTGCGGTTTCACGGATGGCATCCAGATACCGCTCGCTAATGTCTGCTGTCCCGGTGCGGATCACACGGTCAAGCAGCGTATCATCCACACTTACGCCAAACTGGCGCATCAGGTTTTCCCGGACGGCGAACAGGCACTGGTTCGTGCCATACTTTTCCGTAAAGCACTTTTTCGCCAGAGGGCGGCACTCATTGATATACATGACGTTCATCGTCCCGTTTCCGATGTCGCAAAGCATGTTGATACCCTTAAATTCCCTGAGCCTGTCCGCGACTGCGGAGAAACCCTGCGGGAAGATATCCGCACCGGCAAATTCCACATGGTAGTCCACATCCCGGAAAGAAAAGTCAACAGCATCGTTCTGTAAAAGATAAGAACGGAAACTGTCCTTCTGTTCGCCCACCCAGGTCAATGGCAGCCCAGCAGCGATGTGGACGCTGGCAGAAGTCAGCCTGCGGATATTCAGCTCTCTGGCAATAGCGGCCAGTGTCAGAATATAATAGTCGCTGTCGGTCATCTTGTCGGAGATAAATTCCTTGTGTTCTTCCCCGATGATATAATAGGTTCCTTCATAGACGAGCAGGTTGCTCTTGAAGGTCGGCTCCTTGTCATAGGCTGTCACGCCGGATTTGAAGCAGCAGTTGGCAGTCTTGATATTGCCATAGCCGTGATCGATGCCAATGACAACAGGTTCGTTAGTGATAAGATTCGCGTTCATAAAATCCATAGTGTGTTCCTTTCTGCCGCTGTGCGGCGATACAAATTTTTATTTGGGGTAAAAAAATAGCAAACCATGAAAGATCACCTTCTCTCATGGTCTGCTGGTTGCGTTTTTGTTACGGATAGTAGTTGTGGCCAATTTGCGCACAACCAACAACCGTAACGCTATTCTGTTTTTTTGTTACGGCTGCGGCAAGTGGTCATTTTGACCACTTGGCATATCCGTAACGGTCACCGCAAATTCTCATTTTGAGTACTTGGTTTATCTGCAACAAAATGGCTTTCACGGTATGCTTTCTGGCGGCAGGCATTACTGCAATATTTAGCGTCAGACCGCTTCAGTGTGAAGGTCTGGCCGCATCCGGCACAGGTACGGTTCTGCCGTTTTTCCAGGCGATGCTGTTTTTGCAGCCGGTAGTTTCCAATTTTGCCGCAGGTGTTGTAATCACAGTATTTCTTGGATTCTACCATCGTATAGAAAACATGGTCGCATCCGGCGCAGATGATTCTCCGCACCGGCCCATCAGCTGCCGGATCAGCGATAACCTGTTCCATATACCGTTGCTTCAGCTTATCCTGGTTTTGCCGTTCCCATTCATCATTCCTCCACATTGGCAGGCTGCGCCTCCTTTCCCTTTTCTGCCGCATTGCGAATCTGCTGCCGTTTACGGTTTGCCTCCACTCGACAGTCATCGCTGCAATATTTTACATCTATTCTGGCCGTGGTAAAGACCTTTCCACAATTCTCACAGGTACACTCTCTGCTTCGCTTTTCCGCTGCCTCCTGCCGATAGAATTTCTCCCGGCAATTCGCGTTGCAAAACATCCCAGCAGAGCTTCTGGATTCATATTCCCTGCCGCAGCATTTGCAGGTCAGCTTAAATGGCTGCCCTACGGCGTGTTTCCCTTCTTTGATCATCTGGTAGCGCTCCCGGCTTTTAATACGGTGGCGCTTTAACTGTTCCTGCCGTTTTTCTTCCTCCGGCGTCAGTTCCGGGGCGGGCAGCTCGCATTTGCCGATAAAGTTTAAATAAATCTCTACCTCCTGCACCCGGTCGCCGTCGATCTTCTCCGGGGCGTGGACAATGACCTTATCGACAAACTCATTGATCATCGGCGTGGTAAGCTCGGTGAAGTCAGTATACTTTCTCGCCAGTGCCATGAACTGCTCCAGCCTGCCGGTGTCTTCCTCAAAAGCCGCCAGCTGGCTTTCCGCCTCGGTAACCGCTTCACGGAGTGCCCCCTGTTCTTCCTCATAACCGGCAAGGAGGGAAGTGAAGCGTTCCTCCGAAATCTGTCCCAGCGCATAGGATTCATACAGCTTTTTAATGATACTGTCCAGGTCGCTGTACCGGCGGTTGTCCCTGTTCAGTTTCCCCCTGGCTGTTTTTGCCGCTTCCTTCTGTTTGACCTGTAACGCCTCTCTCACCTTTGCGGCAAACTCATCCGGGTTGGAGATCGCGAACGCACTGGCTGTGCGGATTGTTTCCAAAATCAGCTCATTCACAGCTTTTGTCCGAATATAATGCCCGCAGCAGGCTGATGAATGTCTCTGGTGCGCCAGCGTGTAGGTGGAACAGTCAAAAAAATCCGAAGGAAATTTATTATTTTTTGTCCCGCCCCTGGAACGGTGGTTATACATCTTTTCCCCGCAGTCCGCGCAGTACAGCAGGCCGGTAAGTGGGTTCGCCTCCCCGAAGGTATCAATCCGCCGCGGCGTCTTCCTCAGCTTCTGCGCCAGCTCCCAGGTCTCTTTATCCACGATGGCCTCATGGGTATCCTCAAAGATCAGCCATTCCTCCGGCGGGTTCAGGATACGGTTCTTGTCCTTATACGATTCCTTGCGGGAACGGAAGTTGACCGTATCGCCTTTGTACTCAGGCTTTGCCAATATCTGCCTTACGACGTTCCCGCTCCAGTAGTACGGATCAGGGAATTCAGCCTTATTTTTCCAGACGCCGATGCCGCGCCGGGCAAAGTAGACAGCCGGTGTTTCCACTTTATCATCATACAATATCCTCGCGATCTCATACGGGCTATGCCCGTCAATCGTCAGCCGGTAAATCCTTCGCACGACCGCCGCGGCTTCTTCATCAACCAGCCAGTGGTATTTATTATCCGGGTCCTTCTTATATCCGTAGATAGCGGAGTTGGACGTCGGTTTCCCGGATTCCCCTTTCACGCGGATCGCCGCTTTCTGCTTGCGGCTCAAGTCCCGCAGATACCACTCACTCATGATATTGATGAATGGAGCAAACTCGCTGCTGGCCGGGTCTGCGCTGTCAATCCCGTTGCCGATTGCAATAAAGCGGACGCCATGCTGCTGGAAGACCACCTCCGTATAGAAACCGTCTGCAGGTAGTCACGGCCAATTCTGGACATATCCTTCGCCAGGACCTGCCCCACTTTCCCCACTTCGATATCGGCAAGGAGCTGTTTCCAGGCAGGGCGCTCGAAATTGCCGCCCGAATACCCGTCGTCTATGTAAACGGAGGATTTGATACAAAGAAAAAGGGCAAAACCGCCGA
>JAJQBM010000030.1 GCA_021203285.1 Clostridiales bacterium
GCTTATGAGGCTGTCCCTTAAAAAACATCTCCCCGCTCGTGGCCGGCTGCATTCCCGCCGCAATGGAAGTGATGGTCGATTTTCCGGAACCGTTCTCACCGATCAGGCCGGTGATCTCTCCGCGGTAAACCTTGAAATCCACTTCATCCAGCGCAATCGTCGGGCCAAAGTGCTTGGACAGCTTTCTGGCTTCAAACAGTAATTCCCTTTCCATGTTCCCTCTCCTCGTATTGAAATATTACTTTTTTGTAACTGACTGATATTTTACCAATAATATGCATTCCTTTCATCCTCTCCTTATGCTTTTTTACAACAAAAAATAATTTGTTTTTTTTCTCTCATTCTTTCCATGTGATTTTTTGTACAATTTCCCGCCACAATTCTTTGTTTTTTGGACATAGTGGCATTTTTCTCTTTTTTCATTCGGGATACTATGTTAAAATAAGAACAATAATGAGAGAAAGAAGGCGAAAAAATGACCTCTGATTACACCAGCAGCCCCTCCGGCCTGCCCTTTGTGCAGAAAGTATACGGCAATTTCACACCGGAGCTCCAATGGACGCAAAACATGATGATCAGCTTTGTCCTGCGGGGTTCTCTGGATCTCCGCTACAATTCCCGCACGCGGCACTTTAACGTGCATGATATTTTTTTCATCCTTCCGTTTGAAACTCTGTCCGTCATCACCTCCACTCCGGACGCCATGCTGCTGACCCTGACCGTGGAGGCCGATTATATCCGAAACCTTGTCCCGGATTTTTCCTCCCTCTCCCTGCGGCAGCACCATATCGGGAAGAATCTGGGCGACCCTGTCTACTACGGATTCTGCCGCAACTTTGCCTCTGTCGTGTTCCACAACATGAACCAGACATCCACCTCCAAGTTCCAGATGCTGAAAGCGCTTTCCGACATGCTGATCACCGTTCTGGAGAATTTTACAATGAAATCCACAGCTCCGGCTGCCGCAGATTACACGGCCTCTCGGATTAATGATATTCTGGCCTATATCAACAACCACTATAAGGAAAAAATCGCCGTTTGGGATATTGCCCGGTACCTCGGCATCCACCCGCAGTATTTTTCCAGTTTTTTCACCAAAAACTTTCACGTCGGGTTTGCGGAATATCTGGCGGCTTACCGTGTGAACGCCTCGCTGAACCGGCTTCTCTTTTCCAATGACAGTATTTTGAACATTGCGCTGGAAAACGGGTTTTCCAACCATAAAACCTACGGTTCCGCTTTTCAGAGACTCTATCACATGACGCCCTCGGAATACCGCAAAAATTATCGAAAACGTTTCCTTTCAAACGATACCGAGCGTGAATCCGAGAAAAACACGGATCCGGACTACAGTATATTTGACTACCTTCACCGCTTCCTGACGGAGGACACAGGCTCATCGCGCTTCTTCCGCACACAGACGCTCAGCTTCGACGCAGAAGGCCTGCTTTCACACAGCCGGACGAAAAAACAGATCCGCTCCTATACCCTCGGCCGGGCAGTCGCTTGTCTCCGCCATGACCTGCAGGAACAGATCCGTCAGGCCAAGACTGCTCTGAATATCGACTACTTCCGTGTCCGCGACATTTTCTCGGATTCGCTCTATGTCTACTATGAAAATGAAGAAAAAGAACCGATCTTTAACTGGCAGGCGCTGGACAATGCGTTTGACTTTATCCTCTCCACTGGTGCGAAGCCTTTTCCGGAGATCGGATATATGCCGGAAAAACTAGCCTCAAAAAAACAGTATGCCGGACTTCAATTCCGGCCCAATGTCAGTGCGCCAAAATCTGCAGAAAAGTGGAAGAAGCTGGTAAAAAGCTTCCTCCTCCATTACATTTACCGCTACGGGATCGATGAGGTGTCAGAGTGGTACTTTGACTTCTGGACCTCTCCGGACCTGAATCTGAAAATGGCCTACTGGTACGAGACGATGGAGGATTTCTTTGAATTCTACCGGATCACATACGAAGTGTTCCGCGAGGTCAACCCGGCTCTCCGTCTCGGCACGCCGAACTTTTCCACGATATCCGGTTTTCCGTGGTATCATGCCTTTTTCCGATACTGCCGGGAGCACGACATCCACCCCGACTATGTCTCATTCCACACCTATGGCTGTGATGTCATCACCGCGCCGCCCGCCTCTCTGGGCCTCAATGATGTCGACGGCAGCAATTTTACCATCTCAAACCAGATGCAGGTGAGAGACTTTCTTGTCCGGCTGCGGAAAGTTATGTGTGGGGAAGGCTTCAGTTCACTCGGCATTATCATCTCCGATTTCTGCCTGAACTTTATGCCCATGGACCTGACAAGAGATACCTGTTACATGGCAGCCTATCTGGCTCACACAACCATTCACACGCTGGAGCTGACGGACATTCTGGGACATTGGGCGATGTCCGACATCCACGAGGACGCCTACCCGACAGGAACCTTGTTCTACGGCGGTCCCGGCTTCATGAATTATCAGGGATTGAAAAAGGCATCCTACAACGCCATGGCGCTTCTCGGCCACATGGGCGATGTCATTCTGGAGCGAGGGGAAAACTATCTTCTGTCCAAACAGAAAAATGTCTGGCAGCTCTATATTTATAATCTGGCCCGGCTTGACACTTTCTACAGCAATATAGATAAAACCGCCATCGACAGTACCCACCGGTATAACATTTACCGCGATACGGAAGATCTGCATGCGAACATTATTCTCACCCTGCCCGCCGGTTCCTACTATATAAAGAAGTTTGAGGTAAACCGGACCTACGGGTCCGCCTATGACATCTGGGGTCAGATGGGATTTCCGGAAGATTTTTCCAAAGACATGGAAGATTATCTGAGAGAAAAAAGCGTCCCCCACATCACCTACTCGGTTCAGGATGTGGAGAACGCTCTGATACTGGATGAAATCATCCCGGCACACGGCCTGATGCTGCTGGAGATCTGGAAGAGGTAAGCCTCCGTTATTTAAACCTTCCGCAGCAGTTTTTATACTTTTTCCCGCTCCCGCACGGGCAGGGGTCGTTGGGATAAACCTTTTTCTCTGCGCGCTTCTTCGGCGCTTTCTGCAGGGATTCGTCCTTGTTCGTTCCGGTGACCTTTGCCACCTCCTCGCGCTCTACCTTCTGCTCCACACGGACATGGAAGAGAAGGCGGATTGTCTCCTCCTGCATATTCGCGATCATATCGTCAAACATATCGTAACCGGCCATCTTGTACTCCACCAGCGGGTCACGCTGGCCGTAAGCCTGCAAGCCGATGCCCTCGCGGAGAATCTCCATATCGTCGATGTGATCCATCCACTTCCGGTCGATGCTCTTTAAGAGGATGACGCGCTCCATCTCGCGGATCATATCCTCCTCCGGGAACTCTGCTTCCTTCGCCTCATAGAGCTTGACGGCCTTTTCCTTTAGCATATGCTTCAGCTCGTTTTTGCTCTTTCCAGCCACATCCTCCTCGCCGAGCGGCTCGATGGGGATAACGGGGATGAGAAGCTCGTTCATCTCCACCACATCCCATGTCTTCCCGCCCTCGTCGTCATCGGAAAGGCAGGTATCCACGGTATTCTCCACGCGGTCCGTGATCATCTTGTAGATGACGCTGCGCATATTCTCTCCGTCCAGAACGCGGCGGCGCTCCCCGTAGATGATCTCGCGCTGGTCGTTCATCACCTGATCATACTCCAGCAGGTTTTTACGGATGCCGAAGTTATTGCTCTCGATCTTCTCCTGCGCTTTCTCAATCGCGCCGGAGAGCATCTTATGCTCGATCTGCTCCCCCTCTGGAACGCCCAGTGCGTTGAACATCGTGATCAGCTTCTCCGATCCGAAGAGGCGCATCAGGTCATCCTCCAGAGCAATGTAAAAACGGGATTCGCCGGGATCGCCCTGCCGACCGGAACGTCCGCGGAGCTGATTGTCAATCCGGCGGGACTCATGGCGCTCCGTGCCGATGATCTTCAAGCCTCCGGCGGCCCTTGCCTCATCGTCCAGCTTGATATCCGTACCACGGCCGGCCATGTTGGTCGCGATCGTCACCGCGCCGTGAACGCCGGCCTGCGCGACGATTTCCGCCTCCAGCTCGTGGAACTTCGCGTTCAATACATTGTGCTGGATGCCCTCTTTGTTCAGCATCCGGCTCAGCAGTTCGGAGGTCTCGATCGTGATCGTGCCCACCAGAACCGGCTGGCCCTTCGCGTGCGTCTCCACGATCTCCTTCACGACTGCCTTAAACTTCTCATCCTTTGTCTTGTAAACGGCGTCCTGCAGATCCTTCCGGATGACCGGCTTATTGGTGGGAATCTCGATGACATCCATCCCGTAGATATCGCGGAACTCCTTCTCCTCCGTCAGCGCCGTACCGGTCATGCCGGCCTTTTTCTCAAATTTATTAAAGAAATTCTGGAATGTGATGGTCGCCAGCGTCTTGCTCTCCCGCTTCACCTTCACATGCTCCTTCGCCTCAATGGCCTGGTGCAGGCCGTCCGAATAGCGCCGCCCCGGCATGATACGTCCGGTAAACTCGTCGACAATGAGGATCTGGTCATCCGCCACCACATAATCCTGATCCCGGTGCATCAGGTTGTGGGCGCGCAGCGCCAGAATGATATTGTGCTGAATCTCCAGATTTTCCGCATCCGCCAGATTTTCAATCTTAAAGAAACGCTCGACCTTTTCCACACCCTCCTGGGTCAGGTTGATGACTTTGTCCTTCTCATTTACGATAAAATCGCCGGTCTCCTCGATCTCAATGCCCATAATGGCATCCATCTTGGAAAACTCCTGGCTGGCCTCGCCGCGGTGCATCTGCCGCGCCAGAATATCGCAGGCTTCATAGAGCTTCGTCGACTTTCCACTCTGGCCGGAGATGATCAGTGGGGTTCTCGCCTCGTCGATCAGCACCGAGTCCACCTCATCGATGATCGCATAGTGGAGATCCCTCTGCACTAGCTGCTCCTTGTAGATGACCATATTGTCACGCAGATAGTCAAATCCCAGCTCATTGTTTGTTACATAAGTGATATCGCAGGCATACTGCTTCCGGCGCTCGTCATTCTCCATGCTGTTTAAAACCACGCCGACGGTCAGTCCGAGAAACTCATGCACCTTTCCCATCCACTCCGCGTCACGCTTCGCCAGATAATCATTGACCGTGACGATATGGACACCCTTGCCCTCCAGGGCATTCAGGTAAGCCGGACAGGTGGATACCAGTGTTTTTCCTTCACCGGTCTTCATCTCGGAGATACGCCCCTGATGGAGGACAATGCCGCCGATTAACTGCACACGGTAATGCTCCATGCCGAGGACACGCCGGGCCGCCTCACGGACTGCCGCAAATGCCTCCGGCAGAAGATCATCCAGCGTCTCCCCGTTCGCCAGCCGCTCCTTAAACGCCGGAGTCAGTGCGCGAAGCTCCTCATCCGACTTCTCCACCATCTGCGGCCGCAGCGCCTCGATCTTATCCACGATCGGCTCAATCCGCTTGAGCTCACGCGCGCTGTGCGTCCCGAAAATTTTCTCTATCATACTCATATCGTAATGTCTCCTTGTTGTCTGTAACGGACGCTTTTCCCAGATATTGTACCACCATCTTTTTTCGGAGACAATACGCAAAGCAATGAACGAATTGTGAATATTTTGTAAAGGGCGACGAGTGTGCATGAGGGGTGGAGGACCGTGAATCGTGACTCACAAGAGCTTTCCTGATCTAGTCCAGCTTTCGCACCGCGTCCCTCACCGGAAGGAGAAAGGACGGCGAAACGGACAATTCATCAATACCCATGTCAATAAAAGTCTTCGTCAGTGTCGTGTCCGCGCCGAGCTCGCCGCAGATGCCGACCCACGCGCCGCCCTTATGGCCGTTCTCGATCACCGTCTGAATGGACCGTAGAACCGCCGGATGATGGGAATCATTGATGCTGTCCAGCTTTGCGTTCTGCCGGTCGATGGCCAGCGTATACTGGGTCAGATCATTGGTCCCGATGCTGAAAAAGTCCACTTCCCTTCCCAGCTCCTCGCTGATCCAGACCGCCGCCGGCGTCTCGATCATGATGCCAATCTCCACATCCTTATAGGCGATCCCCTCCGCGGAGAGCTCCGCCTTGACCTTCGCCAGAATCCGCTTGCACTCCAGAACCTCCTGAACGGAAATAATCATTGGAAACATAATCTAAATATTGCCGTAGGAACAGGCCCGCAGGAGCGCCCG
>JAJQBM010000060.1 GCA_021203285.1 Clostridiales bacterium
CATTCCTTTGCAGTGAGGTAGACACCCGCAAGGCTAGAGTTGATCGCCGCGGTCGGTCCCCCTGACTGTCCTACGATAACATTTCTTTTCATAACAGAAAATCCTTTCCTCTCATGTTTTTACTTCACAATCGTATTCATTCTAATACTTTGCGCGGTTTTTTTCAATCGCTTTTTCCAGAACTTTGATATTATTTTCACCAAGTCTTTCTTTCAGCGCCGAAATCAGGTTCGAATCCGCCGAAACCGTCATGTTTGCGCCCAGCCTCCGGACGGCGCGGGGATTGGCCACATAAAAAACAACCTCGTCCTGCCCGTCGGATTCCCGGAGAATCTCAAACACATCCTTCTCGGCAGCCCGGTACTCCTCCATCGTCGCAAACTGGAGCCACAGCTCCCGCTTCGCCTCGTCAAACGAATACATCTGCTCACAGATCAGCTTGGCGTTTTTGTCCTCCTCCACGGAAACCCGGCCGCGGATGAAAACCTTCGCATCCGCCTCCATCAGCCGACTGTACCGCTCGTAATCCCTCGGAAAAACGATGACCTCCACCGTCCCGTAGAGATCCTCGATGGTCAGAAACGCCATCGTCTGGTTCGTCTTGGTATACTTGATGGTTTTGCCGACGATCATGCCCCCGACCATGGCGGAGCTGCCGTCCCGGACCCGCACCTCGCCGGTCTCCTCGTCCAGAAGGAAATCGCTGGTCGCATTGGAAATGTTTTTTCTCCACTTTTCCTCGTACTCCTCCAGCGGATGGCCGCTGACATAGATGCCGAGCACCTCCTTCTCCATCGCGAGAAGCTCCTCCTTCGGGTACTCTTCCACATTCGGCAGGCGAATCTCAAACCGCTTTTTCTCCTCCCACGAAGCCAGATCAAAGAGCGTCATCTGGCCCTCCACGGAATGCTTCCGCTTCTGTGTGACGGAATCCAGAATCGCGCCGTACACCATCATAAACTGGTTGCGGTTTCCGCCCAGCCCGTCCAGCGCCCCGGACTTGATGAAGTTCTCGATCGCGCGGCGGTTCACATCCTTCCCGGCCATGCGCTCGATGAAATCTTCCAGAGAACGGAACAGCCCGTTGGCATCCCGCTCCCCGATGAGCGCGTCGATCACCGGCCGCCCCACGCTCTTTATGGCGGAAAGGCCGTACCGGATCGCAGAACCGGAGACCGAGAAGCCGCTCATTCCCTCGTTGATATCCGGTGGGAGAACCGAAATCCCCATCTGCCTGCAGACCTGAATGTACTCGGACACCTTCGACGATTTGTCGATGACCGATGTCATCAGTGCCGCCATAAACTCCACGGGATAGTAATATTTCAAAAATGCCGTCTGATAGGAGACCACCGCGTAGGCCGCCGCGTGGGACTTGTTGAACGCGTACTTCGCGAAGTCCGTCATCTCGTCAAAAATCCGGTTGGCCACCTCCGCTGAAATGCCGTTCGCCGCGCAGGCCGGCACACGCTCCGCCTCATTTCCGTAGACAAAGTTCTGCCGCTCTCTGGCCATGACATCGCCCTTTTTCTTGGACATGGCACGGCGGACCAGATCGCTGCGCCCCAGCGTGTAACCGGCCAGATCGCGGACGATCTGCATCACCTGCTCCTGATAGACGATACACCCGTAAGTGGGGGCAAGAATCGGCTCGAGCTGCGGGCAGTCGTAGGTGATGGATTCAGGATTATTTTTCCCCCGGATATAGGCCGGTATGAAATCCATCGGACCCGGCCGGTAGAGAGAAATCCCGGCGATCATGTCCTCCAGACTCTGCGGTTTTAACTCCTTCATGAAGCTTTTCATAACCGCACTTTCCAACTGGAACACGCCGTCGCATTTTCCGGTGGAAAGGGAGGCCAGAACCGCCGCGTCGTCATAATCAATGGCATCCATGGCCAGAACGATGCCGTGCGTTTTCTCAACATTTTTCACCGCATCCTGAATGACGGTCAGCGTCCGCAGCCCCAGAAAATCCATTTTTAAAAGACCCAGCTCCTCCAGCGTCGTCATGGTAAACTGTGTCGTGACTGAGCCGTCCGAGCCGCGGGACAACGGCGCATACTCGTCAACCGGCTTCTGGCTGATGACAACGCCGGCCGCGTGGATGGAGGTGTGCCGCGGCAGACCCTCCATCCGCTTCGCCATGTCGATCAGCTTCCCGATCTCCGGGTCGGACTCATACAGCCCACGCAGCTCATGGTTCATGACGAGCGCTTTATCAATGGTAATCCCCAACTCATTGGGGATCATTTTCGCAATCTTGTCACAGGTGGCATAGGGCAGATCCATGACGCGCCCCACATCGCGGATTACATTCCGCGCGGCGAGCGTTCCGAAGGTGACGATCTGTACCACACGGTCCTTCCCGTATTTGCGCACCACATAGTCGATGACCTCCTGCCGCCGCTCGTAGCAGAAATCCACGTCGATATCCGGCATGGAGACGCGCTCCGGATTCAGGAAGCGCTCAAACAGAAGGTTGTAGCGGATGGGATCCAGCTTTGTGATGCCCAGCGTGTAGGCCACCAGACTTCCCGCCGCGCTGCCCCGCCCCGGGCCGACCATGATATCGTTCTCTCTGGCAAAGCGGATAAAATCCCACACGATAAGGAAATAGTCCACATAACCCATCTTCTGAATCACGCCGAGCTCATAGTCCAGCTTTTCCGTGAGCTCCGACAGACGCTCCGGCGGATACAGCCGCTCCAGCCCCTCCCGGCACAGCTTGTTTAAATATTCCCACGAGGTGTACGGCTCCGGCACGTCAAACCGGGGCAGCTTCGTGACGCCGAACTCAATCTCCACCTCGCAGCGGTCCGCGATCTTCTGCGTGTTGTCCAGCGCCTCCGGGGCATAGGAAAACAGCTCGCGCATCTCAGCCTCGGATTTCACATAATACTGGCCGCCCTCATAGCGCATCCGGTCCTCGTCGCTCAGCTTTTTCCCCGTCTGCAGGCAGAGCAGGATGTCGTGCGGCTCCGCGTCCTCCGCATAGGTGTAGTGGACATCGTTCGTCGCGACCAGATCGATGCCCGTCTCCCCGTGCAGACGCATGAGCTGCTGGTTGACCAGCGTTTGATCCGCGATGCCGTGATCCTGCAGCTCCAGGAAAAAGTTCCCCTTTCCGAAGCACTCCTCATATTTATACGCGGCCCGCTTCGCGTCCTCGTACATGCCGCGCGCCAGATACCGCTGCACCTCCCCCGCCAGACAGGCGGAGAGCGCAATAATCCCCTCGTGATATTGGTTCAAAATCTCCATATCCACACGGGGCTTGTAATAATATCCGTCAATAAACCCTTTGGAGACCAGCTTCATCAGGTTCGCATAGCCGGCATTGTTCTCCGCCAGAAGAACCAGATGATAGTAGTGGTCGTCGCCGCGCCCCTGCTCCCGGTCAAAGCGCGAGCCGGGCGCCACATAGACCTCGCAGCCGAGAATCGGGCGGATCCCCGCCGCCTTCGCCGCCTTGTAAAAATCGATCACGCCGTACATCACGCCGTGGTCGGTGATGGCCGCCGCGTTCATCCCCAGCTCCTTCACGCGGTCCACATATTCTGTTATTTTGTTTGAGCCGTCCAGAAGGCTGTACTCCGTGTGGACGTGCAGGTGAACAAAAGACATGGCTGCTCCTTTTCGTGTCCGGCCGGATGCGGTCAGACAGGTATAACTGCACTCATTTTAACAGTAAACCGATTTGAATTCAATGCCATTCTGTACGTTTCCCCTCCTTTGTGCTAGAATAAAAAAACAGCAATGCAAGAGAAAACGGAGTGGGACAATATGGCGCATCATACAACAGATTCACAAAAAGACTTTTCCGAGGGAAAAATATGGAGGGTCATCACCGCGCAGGCAGTTCCGCTGACCATCGCGCAGTTGATCTATCTTTTATACAATATCGTAGACCGGATCTGCATCGGCCGCCTGCCGGAGGTGGGCAGCATCGCGCTGGCCGGCGTGGGGCTGACGTTTCCGTTCAGCACCTTCATCCTCGCGTTCGCCAACCTTTTCGGCACCGGCGGGACGCCGCTCTTTTCCATCGCACGGGGTGCGAAGGAGGAGGAACGGGCGAAGCTGATTCTGGGCAATGTCTTCACCCTGGTTCTCGTTTCGTCCGTGGTCATCTTTGCGCTGTGCTACCGCTTCCGCGTGCCGGTGCTCTATCTCTTCGGCGCGAGCGACGCCACCATCGTCTACGCGGAAAGTTACCTGAAAATTTACCTCTTCGGCGTGCTTTTTTCCATGATTGTCACCGGCATGAACGGTTTTCTCTCCGCGCTCGGATTCCCGAAAACCGCCATGTGGACGACCGTCATCGGCGCAGTCCTGAACCTGATTCTGGACCCGGTCTTTATCTTTGCGCTGGGGCTCGGCGTGCAGGGCGCCGCCCTCGCCTCCGTCATCAGCCAGGGCGTATCCGCGCTGTGGGTTTTGAAATTTTTACTCGGGAAACAAAATGAATGCCGGCTGACGCTCGCGCATATGAAGCTCCGTCTCCGACTGGTGCGGGAGATTCTGGGACTGGGCGTCACCGGTTTTATGCAGCAGTTCACCAACTGTCTGGTGCAGATTGTCTGCAACGCCACCCTTCAGAACTGGGGCGGCGATGTCTATGTGGGCATCATGACCATCATCAACAGTGTCCGCGAGATCGCCTCCCTGCCGGTATCCGGCTTAAGCAGCGGGGCGCAGCCGGTGCTCGGCTACAACTACGGCGCCAAAAAGCCCCACCGGGTCAAGGAGGGAATCCGGTTCATGTCCATCGCCGGCATCATTTATACCGCCGCTATGTGGCTGGTGATCCTGCTCTTCCCCGCCGCCTTCATCCGGATTTTTTCCACGGACGCGCAAACGATCGAGCTCGGCGTGACCGCCATCCGCATTTATTTCATGGGATTTATCTTCATGAGCCTGCAGTTTATGGGGCAGTCCACCTTCGTCGGGCTGGGGAAAGCACGGCGCGCCGTCTTTTTCTCCATCCTTCGAAAAGTTGTGATCGTCGTGCCGCTGATCCTCCTGCTCCCATATGTCCTCGGCACCGACGGCGTGTTTCTGGCGGAGCCGGTCTCCAATCTGATCGGCGGCACGGCCTGTTTTCTCACGATGTGGTTTACAGTGTATCGGAAGCTGGAGTGACAGCTTGTATGGGGTCAGGCCCCGCGCAAAATTTCCGGATCATTTCCGCTCACAGCACCGTCTCCTCGAGGAACTTCGCCACGCCGTCCTCGTCCGCGGTGTACTCCGTCACGCAGTCCGCGCTCTCCTTACATGTCTCGGTCGCATTTTTCAGCGCCACGCCGATCCCGGCAGCCTTCAGCATATCCGCGTCGTTATCCCCGTCGCCAAACGCCATCGTCTCCTCCGGAGAAATCCCCAGAAGCCCCAGCGCATAACGCATGCCGGACGCCTTTCCCGCCTCCCCGCTTGAAATCTCCAGACGGCAGGGGATGGAGGAGGTGATGTGAATATTCTCCACATTGCGGCGGATCGTGTTGCCGATCATGCGGGAAAGCCCCGAATCCTTCAGAATCAGATCCAGCCCGGCCAGCCTGCCGGCGTTTTCAAAAATAAAATCAATGATATACCGCTCCGGCTTCCGCGTCTGCTGAATATAGGGAACCGCACTCCGCATCATGCCGAAGCGGGCGGGGTCGCGCACATAGTCCGCCGCGGCGTGAATCACGCCGTCCATGCAGACCTCGTATGTAATCTGCCCTTCCAAAAAGAAATTGCCCACGCTGCGCATAATCCGCCGGACATCCGCCGCCTTCAGCAGCCATTCATGAATCTTCTCACCGGTTCGCGCATCGTAGACGGACGCGCCGTTGGAGGCCACCATATAGTCCGCGCCGCTCAGGCTGCGGATGTCATCGGGAAATGTTGGAAACGCCCGCCCGCTCACCGGGAGCAGCGCGATCCCCCTCTCCTGCGCCTTCGCAAAGGCCGCCTTCGTTCGCTCCGACACGGTTTTCTCCGTGGTCAACACCGTAAAATCAAGGTCAAGCGCGATGCATCTGATCTTTGAAAAATCTGTCTGCATGAGATACCGCCCTTTCTTTTGCAATCTTATAATTTATGATTTCAGACGCACTTCACAACAAGTGCGAAGTACTATCCTGAATCGTTACGTAATCTCCATCCAGTATAGAAGAATTTCCTCCCGAATACAATGAATTTATGCCGGA
>JAJQBM010000222.1:0-1164 GCA_021203285.1 Clostridiales bacterium
GGAGATCACAGACCTGAACCGGATTTATCTGGAGAGCGGTCGGCTGAACGTGGAGCTTCTCGGACAGGGTTTCACATGGCTGGACACCGGTACCCATGAGAGCCTGGTCGACGCCACGAACTTCGTCAAGACCGTGGAACAGCACCAGCACCGCAAGATCGCCTGTCTGGAGGAAATCGCCTACCTAAATGGATGGATCACGCGGGAGGACGTCCTGCGCGTCTACGAAGTCCTGAAGAAAAACCAGTACGGCCAGTACCTGAAGGACGTTCTCGACGGGAAATATCAGGACGGATTATATTAGAATTAATAATGTGAAACGTTTCTCAGTGTAGGCAGATGTGTACAGAAAACACTTCATAAGCGGGAACTTTGTTGTGACCGCGTTGAAGTCGTTTTTGTACACATCTATATAAGACCATGTTACGTTTCACATAATAAATATAACGGAGGAACTATTTCATGACAATCATTGTGACCGGCGGCGCCGGTTTTATCGGAAGCAACTTTATTTTTCACATGCTGGGCAAGTACCCCGACTACCGCATCGTGTGTCTGGACTGCCTGACCTACGCGGGCAACCTCTCCACGCTGGAGCCGGTGATGGACAGCCCGAATTTCCGTTTCGCGAAGGAGAGCATCACGGACCGGGAGGCGGTCTACCGCCTTTTTGAGGAGGAGCATCCGGACATCGTGGTGAATTTCGCGGCGGAGAGCCATGTGGACCGCTCCATCGAGAACCCGGAGATTTTCCTTGACACGAATATCAAGGGGACGGCGGTGCTGATGGATGCCTGCCGCAAGTATGGGATTACGCGCTATCATCAGGTTTCCACCGATGAGGTTTACGGCGACCTGCCGCTGGACCGGCCGGATCTGTTTTTCACGGAGGAGACGCCGATTCACACGAGCAGCCCGTACAGCTCGTCCAAGGCGGGCGCGGATCTGTTGGTGCTGGCGTATCACAGGACCTATGGCCTGCCGGTGACGGTGAGCCGCTGCTCGAACAATTACGGGCCGTATCATTTCCCGGAGAAGCTGATCCCACTGATGATCGCCAATGCGTTGAATGACAAGCCTCTCCCGGTGTACGGAAAGGGTGAGAATGTCCGCGACTGGTTGTATGTGGAGGACCACTGCAAGGCGATCGACCTGATTATCCAC
>JAJQBM010000222.1:1174-6174 GCA_021203285.1 Clostridiales bacterium
CTATGCGATCGACCCGTCTAAGATTCACAAAGAGCTGGGCGGGCTGCCGGAGACGAAGTTTGCGGACGGCATCAAAAAGACGATCCGCTGGTATCTGGACAACCGCGAGTGGTGGGAGACCATCATCTCCGGAGAGTATCAGAATTATTATGAAAAAATGTACGGAAACCGTTAGCCGGGAGGTAGGACAGGATGAAAGTTTTTGTGACCGGTGTGGCCGGACAGCTCGGCCATGACGTGATGAATGAACTGGCAAAGCGCGGATATGAGGGGATCGGCACGGATCTCGCGCCGGCCTACAGCGGCGCGGCGGACGGCAGTGCCGTGACGGCCATGCCTTATGTGTCTATGGATATCACGGATGCGGAGATGGTCGACCGGACAATCACGCAGATTCAGCCGGATGTGGTGGTGCACTGCGCGGCGTGGACGGCGGTCGATCTGGCGGAGGATGAGGACAAGGCTGACAAGGTTCGCGCCATCAATGCGGGAGGCACGCGAAACATTGCCGAAGTCTGCCGCAAGCTGGATTGCAAGATGGTCTACATCAGCACGGATTATGTCTTTGACGGACAGGGTGAGGAGCCGTGGCAGCCGGACTGCACGGACTACAAGCCGCTGAATGTCTACGGGCAGACGAAGCTGGAGGGCGAGCTGGCAGTGTCGGAGCTGCTGGAGAAGTTTTTCATCGTCCGCATCGCATGGGTTTTCGGCGTGAATGGGAAAAACTTTATCAAAACCATGCTGAATGTCGGGAAAACGCATGACCAGCTTCGGGTGGTGGCCGATCAGATCGGAACGCCGACCTACACGCTCGACCTTGCGCGGCTGCTGGTGGACATGATTGAGACGGAAAAATACGGATACTATCATGCGACCAACGAGGGCGGCTACATTAGCTGGTACGATTTTACGATGGAGATTTTCCGGCAGGCGGCGTTTGGACATGCCGAGTATGGCCGGGAGAGTCTGGTGGTGACGCCGGTGACCACGCAGGAGTACGGGGTTTCCAAGGCGGCGCGGCCGTTCAACAGCCGGTTGGACAAGTCGAAGCTCGTGCAGAACGGCTTCACACCGCTGCCGACATGGCAGGACGCCCTTGGCCGATATTTAAAAGAGATTGATTATGAGTGAACTGACGATCGCCATCGTCGCGTACAAAAATTACCGGGACGTGGCGGTGGCGATTTCTTCTTACAAGAAATATGCCGCGCCGGACGCCGACTGCCGCATTTACATCGTGGACAACAGCAGCGGCGAGCGTGACTGTGCCGCCGACAGAGCGGATCTGTTGGCACAGATCGAGGGGGATGAGCGGGTTTGCTACATCCCTGCCGGGGAGAATCTGGGGTTCGGGCGTGCGAATAATCTTCTGCTTGACCGGCTGGATTCCCGGTACCACGCGATTGTAAACCCGGATGTTATTTTCCATGATGACCCTTTCGCGGCGATTTTGCCGTGGATGGATGAAAGGCCGGATGTGGGGATGTGCATTCCCCGTCTTCTCGATGAGGAGGGTAATCTGCAGCCCGTCTACCGGAGAGAGCTGACGGCGTGGGATCTGTTTGTCCGTATGTTCGGGAAAAAGGTTTTTCGGAAGCGCTATCGGTGGCATACAATGCAGGATATGGATTACTCAAAGTCGTTTCAGGTGCCCTTCGGGCAGGGAAGCTTTCTCGTGATTCGGACGGAGCTGTTTCAGAAATTGCGCGGGTTTGACGAGGAGTTTTTCATGTATGTGGAGGACGCCGACCTGTGCAAACGGGTAAATCAGGTGTCAAAGCTCATGTATTTTCCGGGCGCGGCCGTGGTTCACAGGTGGGAGCGGGCTTCCCACAGGGACAGAAGGCTGTTTCTCGAACATCTGAAGTCCGCAGTGAGGTATTTTCGGAAGTGGGGATGGTTCGCCGGTGACGGAAAGTAAGGATGGAAAAGCGATTGGCTGCTATGGGGAAACCGGGAATTGCAGAGACGATAATTGCCTCGGAAAGCAGATGCGAGGACGGGGTTTCTGACATGAAATATAAGACAGAGAAGATAGCGATTTTAGTTGCCTCATATAACGGAGAAAAATACCTCGGCGAGCTGTTGGACTCGCTGCTGGCGCAGTCCGAGACCGGCTGGACCGCGTATATCCATGACGATGGCTCGACAGACGGGACGGCGGTGGTTATCACGGAATATGCGAACCGGTATCCGGAAAAGTTTGTCTGCGTGGAGGGCGCGCCCTCCGGCGGAGCGAAGAATAATTTTTTCTTTCTCTTTCGTCAGGTGGAGGCGCCGCTGTACATGTGCTGTGACCAGGACGATGTGTGGCTGCCGGATAAAATTGAGAAGACGCTGCGGCGGATGCGCGGCAGCAGGGGAGCCGAGTCTGGTGATCCGATGACAGGGGTGGAAAAGGAAGCGCTCTGTGATTATGCGGGAGAGACAAGCGAAGTTCCGCGTCTGGTTTTCAGCGACCTGCGGGTCGCAGACCGGGAACTGCATCCGATCGCGGACAGCATGAATCAGTATCAGCGACTGCACTGCGAGGACCTTGCCGCCTGTCATTTGATGATTGAGAATGTCGTGGTGGGTTGTACGATGATGGTCAACCGTGCGTTGCGCGACCGCTTGATCGAGGTGACAGATTTGACCGATGTCGTCATGCACGACTGGTGGGCGGCGCTGATTGCCGCACAGTTCGGGGAGATCGCTTATCTGGACGAGGCGACCATCCTTTACCGCCAGCACGGGGATAACGAGCAGGGCGCGCGGAAGTTCGGCCCTTCTTATATTATGTATAAGTTGACCCACAGCAAACAGGCGATCCGGGGAGCCGTCGAGGAAAAACAGCGGCAGGCGAGATTGTTTGCTGAGACATACGACCTTCCGGATGATTCCGCGATTCGCCTCTTCGGGGACGCACTCGGCGCCGGGAAGCTCAGGCGGATTCGCCTGTACCGCCAAAGCGGCGTGCGGAAAAGCACATTTTCCCGGAATGTGGGATTATATATTTTCGGGTAAAAACATCTTAATAAAAAATAAAGAATACGAGGAGCACTTTCATGGGACAAATTAAAGTGGAAAAAAACGCCGGCGGCATCGCCGGACTCTGCGTCATCGAGCCGACCGTTCACGGCGACGCGAGGGGCTATTTTATGGAAACCTACAATCAGCGGGACATGGAGGAGGCGGGCCTGAACATGGTCTTTGTTCAGGACAACCAGTCTTCCTCCACAAAGGGCGTGCTGCGCGGCCTGCATTTCCAGAAGGAGTTCCCGCAGGGCAAGCTGGTCCGGGTTGTCCGAGGCGCGGTCTTTGATGTCGCGGTCGATCTGCGCGGAAACAGCGAGACCTACGGCAAGTGGTTCGGCGTGGAGCTGACTGAGGAAAATAAGAAGATGTTTTACATCCCGGAGGGGTTTGCTCACGGATTTCTGGTGCTCTCGGATCTCGCGGAGTTCTGCTACAAGTGCACGGATTTTTATCATCCGGGCGATGAGGGCGGACTGGCGTGGAATGACCCGCAGATCGGAATCGAGTGGCCGCAGCTAGTCGGGGAGTATTCCGGCACAGCCGGTGCGGAGGGATATCGCATGAGCGACGGTTCGCCGCTGAACCTGAGCGAGAAGGATCAGAAGTGGCTGGGGCTGAAGGATACCTTCACCTTTGAGCGGCAAAAGGAAGAGGAGCTGACATTTTGACAGAGAATGGTCTGCAGGATCAGTATATCATCCGGGGCGACCGAAAGCTGCGCTTCGGCTACACGACGGGGAGCTGTGCGGCGGCCGCGGCGCAGGCGGCGGCGCGGATGCTGTTTTCCCGAAAAACGGTGGACGCGGTGCGCCTGACGACGCCGAAGGGAATCATATTGTTTCTGGAGCCGCTTTTCCCTCGCTGGGACGATGAGTCGGCGAGCTGCGCCATTCAGAAGGATGCCGGGGACGACCCGGATGTGACGGACGGCATTCTGATTTATGCACAGGTTAGAAAGTGCGGCGGGGCCTGTCGGCGGCAGGGTGAGAACGGACGCGAGACGGGAAGCGGGAGCGCAGACGATGGGCAACCGGAAAACATCGCAACGGTTGACATCCGCGGCGGTGAGGGTATCGGCACGGTGACGCTTCCCGGTCTGGAGCAGCCGGTCGGCGAACCCGCCATCAACCGGGTGCCGCGGCAGATGATCGCGGAGGAAGTGCAGGCGGTCTGTGAGGAGTTCGGATACACAGGCGGTCTGGAGGTGACAATCTCGGCTCCGGAGGGACGCAGGCTGGCGGAGCAGACCTTCAACCCCCGTCTGGGGATTGAGGGCGGTATCTCCATTCTGGGAACGTCCGGCATCGTAGAGCCGATGAGCGAACAGGCCGTGATTTCAACGATTGAATTGGAACTGCGTCAGAAAGCGGCGTATCAGAGATACATTCCGGTCACGCCCGGAAACTACGGCGCAGATTATCTGAACGAAAATTTTCCGTTTGGTCCGGAGGCGGCGGTCAAGTGCAGCAATTATGTGGGGCAGACCATCGATCTGGCGGTCAATCTGGAGCTGGACGGTCTGCTCTTTGTCGCTCATATCGGGAAATTTGTCAAGGTTGCGGGCGGCATTATGAACACCCATTCCAGAGAGGCCGACGCCCGGATGGAAATTCTTTCCGCCGCGGCGCTGCGGGCGGGAATCGACGACGACCGCGCGCGGCAGATTCTGGACGCCGTCATCACAGACGAAGGGCTTCGCATCATTCACGAAACCGATGCATGGCAGCCGACACTCGACATTCTCACAGAGGAAATCGAATATCACCTGAACCGCCGGGCACAGGGACGCCTGCAAGTCGGCGCCGTCATCTTCTCCAAAGTATACGGGGAACTCGGCCGGACGCGGAACGTGCCGGAACTCTTAGAAAAAATTGGGGCGCAGAAGGTAACGAGAACGTAGGTTAGAGTGATTGCGAAATTTGTTTTTGTATGGGGACGGGCGTTGAAGTTGTTTTCTGGCACATCCATGCTATAATAAG
>JAJQBM010000124.1 GCA_021203285.1 Clostridiales bacterium
TATAGTAGATTTTGAATATTTTCAATGTCTACCATATGGGGAGCATATCAGAAATAGCGTATTTGCGAAATTCACTATTCCTTTTTGCCGGAAATCTGTTTATAATGAAGAACAGACAGGAGGTAGATCTTATGAGAGGAATCATACAAAATTCACTGGGCACGGTCAGCATTGACTCTGAAGTGGTGGCGACCTGCGCCGGTTCGGTGGCCGTGGAGTGTTTCGGTATCGTCGGCATGGCCGCGGTCAATATGAAGGATGGTCTTGTAAAGCTGTTGAAGAGGGATTATCTGCATCACGGGATCACCGTGCAGATCACGGAGGAGAACAAGATCACACTGGATTTTCATGTCATTGTATCTTACGGCGTCAGCATCGCCGCTGTTTCGGATAACCTGATGAACACGGTCAAGTACAGAGTAGAGGAGTTTACGGGATTGACAGTCGATAAGATCAATATCTTTGTGGAAGGTGTCAGAGTAATTGACTAAGGAGGGCAGACGGTTGGACAGACAGACGATAGATGCTGCGCTTTTAGCCAGAATGTTTGTGGCGGGCGCAAAGAATCTTGAGGCCAAAAAAGAATGGATTAACGAATTAAACGTATTTCCGGTACCGGACGGGGATACGGGAACCAATATGAGCATGACGATACTTTCGGCGGCAAAGGAGATCCCGTCGCTCGGCGAGCCGGCGATGGAGGAGCTTGCCAGAGTGATATCGACCGGATCGCTCCGCGGCGCCCGCGGCAATTCCGGTGTGATCCTGTCCCAGCTGTTCCGCGGATTCACCAATGTGATAAAGAGCTATGAGACGTTGGATAAGCTGGTTTTATGCGAGGCGGCGCAGAAGGCCTGTGAGACCGCATACAAGGCGGTTATGAAGCCGAAGGAGGGAACAATTCTCACCGTGGCCAAAGGCGCGGCGGACAAGGCGCTTGAGCTTGCCTGTGAGGATGAATGTCCCATGGAGGATTACATCGCGGCAATTATCGCCGAGGCGGAGCGCGTTCTCGCGATGACGCCGGAGATGCTTCCCGTGTTGAAGCAGGCCGGTGTCGTGGATGCCGGCGGGCAGGGACTGGTGGAGGTTTTAAAGGGGGCGCAGGATGCGTTCCTTGGAAAGACGACGGATTATCAAATGGAGGCATCGGAGGCTTCGCCCGGTGTGGTAAAGATTTCTGCGCAGCCGGAGGAGGAGATCCGCTTCGGCTACTGTACCGAGTTTATCATTGTCCTTGACAAGCCTATGGCGGAGACGGAGGAGGATGCGTACCGCGCGTTCTTAAATTCCATGGGCGATTCCATTGTGCTGGTGGCGGACGATGAGATTGTCAAAACGCATGTTCACACCAATGATCCGGGATTGGTTCTGCAGAAGGCGCTGACCTTCGGTTCGCTGAGCCGTATCAAGATTGACAATATGCGTGAGGAGCATCAGGAAAAGCTGATCAAGGACGCGGCGAGGCTTGCGAAGGAGCAGGCGGAGGAACAGAGCAAAAAGCAGGACATTGCGCAGCCGGAGGAGCAGGGGATGTCCATTCAGGATAAAACCGGCGTGGGCGGCTACGCGGAGAGCGATGCTCCGTCCAAGGAGATCGGATTTATCGCCGTATCCATCGGCGACGGGATTAATGAGGTGTTCCGCGGTCTCGGCGTCGATTGCATTATCGAGGGCGGCCAGACGATGAACCCGAGCACGGAGGATATGCTGAACGCGATCGATTCGCTGGATTACGGGACGATCTTTATTTTCCCGAACAACAAGAACATTATTCTGGCGGCCAATCAGGCGGCGGAGATGACAGAGGGGAAGGAGATCATTGTGATTCCGACCCGGACGGTGCCGCAGGGAATCACGGCTATGATTAACTTCGTGCCGGAGGCCGGCGCCGAGAATAACAAAAATACAATGATCGAGCTGATTGACACCGTCAAAACCGGTCAGGTGACCTACGCTGTCCGGGATACTTCGCTGGACGGCATGGACATTAAGGCGGGCGATTACATGGGAATCGGAGATTCCTCGATTCTCTCCGCGGGTGCCGATCTGGATGCGGTTGTCAGTGAGATGGTCTCGCACATGGTGGATGAGGAGTCTTCCTTTATCTGTGTCTATTACGGGGAAGATGTCGCGGAGGATGCCGCCGCTGCCCTCAGCGCCCGTCTGGAGGAGACCTATCCGCAATGCGAAGTGGAGGTTCAGAACGGCGGACAGCCCATCTATTACTACCTTATTTCCGTAGAGTGACCGCCGCTGTATTTTCGGAAGGGAGATTTGCATGAAACCGGATTCTCCAATCAGCAGTTTGAAAGGAATCGGCCCGAAAACAGAAGAATTGTTTCATTTAATAGGAGTATACACCGTCGGTGATATACTCCTGTATTTTCCGCGGGATTATGAGCGGTATCCGCAGATTTGTGACCCGGACACGTTTGTCCCGGAACAGAAAAATGCGGTTTTTGCCCGTGCGCCGAAGAGTCCCTCCGTCCATGTGCACTCTCATTTGAAGACAGCGGTTCTGGATGTTTCCGGAGAAAACCGGACGCTACGCATCCTGTGGTTTCGCGCGCCGTATATCCGTTCTGTCGTAAAGGCGGGCGGTTTTTATGTCTTTTATGGGAAAGTGACGGAAAAAGACAGCCGGTATTACATGGAGCAGCCGGAGATTCTGTCGCGGGAGAGCTATGAGGCGGCGCAGAAAACGCTTCGCCCCGTCTATGGCCTGACCAAAGGACTTTCCAACAAGCTGGTAATCCGGACCGTGGAGGCGGCGCTTGCGGATATTCCGCTGGAGATGGAATATCTGCCGGAGGATGTCCGCGTGCGCAATTCGCTCTGTGAATACAATTATGCCTTAAAAAACATCCATCTTCCCGCTGACGAGGCGAGCTGCATCACGGCGCGGAACCGTCTCGTCTTTGATGAGTTTTTCTTTTTTATTCTCTGTATGCAGCTCACCAAGGATCAGTCTATGGTTCTGAAAAATGAGTTTACCATGATTCAGCCCGGCATGCAGGGGCGGATGACGCGGATTTTGTCGCCTCCCTGACAGAAAAGCTTCCCTACCCGCTTACCGGTGCGCAGCAGCGGACAATCCGGCAGATTCAGGAAGATATGCGGTCGGAACATGTCATGCAGCGCCTGATCCAGGGGGATGTCGGTTCAGGCAAAACCATCGTCGCATTTCTGGCGATGCTGGATTGCGCCAACAGCGGATACCAGTCCGCGATCATGGCGCCGACCGATGTGCTGGCCAGACAGCATGCGCAGAGGCTTATGGAGCTGACGCAGCGGCTGGGTCTTTCCTATCCGGTTATTCTTCTGACCGGGTCTCTGACGGTGAGAGAGCGGCGGGAAGCGTATGCCGCGCTGGAGCGGGAAAAATCCGCGCTCATTGTGGGAACGCATGCGCTGATTCAGGAAAAAGTGACTTACAACCGCCTTGCGCTGGTGATTACGGATGAGCAGCACCGTTTCGGCGTGAAGCAGAGGGAAGCGTTTTTCAGGAAAGGTCCGCATCCGCATATTATTGTGATGAGCGCGACGCCCATCCCGCGGACGCTGGCGATTATTCTTTACAGGGATATGGATATCTCGGTGATTGACGAGGTCCCGGCGAAACGCAGGCCCATCCGGAACTGTGTCGTAGATACGTCTTTTCGTGAAAAGGCGTACCGTTTTATTGAGAATCAGGTGCGCGAGGGCCATCAGGCGTATGTCATCTGTCCGCTGGTGGAGGAGACGGAGCGTTCGGAGGGGGAGAATGTTCTTGACTATGTGAAGCGGCTGCAAGAGGTATTTCCGGAAGAGATCCGCGTTGCGGGGCTTCACGGCAGAATGAAAGCGGAAGAGAAAAATCAGATCATGGAAGCGTTTCTGGAGAACCGGATTCAGGTTCTGGTATCGACCACGGTGATCGAGGTGGGCGTGGACGTGGCAAACGCCACGGTTATGATGATCGAGAATGCCGAGAAATTCGGGCTGGCACAGCTTCATCAGCTCCACGGACGTGTGGGGCGCGGGGATGCGCAGTCCTATTGTATTTTCATGCAGGGAACGGCACAGGAGGGGGAGAACGCGAGGCTTGCAGTTCTGAATAAGTCAAACGACGGGTTTTTTATTGCCGGGGAGGATTTAAAGCTTCGCGGGCCGGGAGACTTTTTCGGGATTCGCCAGAGCGGAGAGTTCCGGTTCCGTCTGGCTGATATCTATCAGGACGCCGGTCTTATGGAAAAAGCCTCCCGCGAAGCCGCGCAACTGCTTCGCGAGGACCCGGGACTTGCAGACCCGTCACACCGGGCGCTCCGCGAGCGCCTGCGGGTTTACGCGGGAGAGGATTTTTCCCTGCTGAATCTGTAAATCTGCCGTGTGATGCGGTTTATTCCGACACAGCCTCAATTCCAGTGATATCCGGCACGCTCACCATGGAATAGTTTGTGTAGTAGACGACGAAGCCGGGCTTGCTCTTGTTTGGCTTTTTCACATTTTTCTTCTGCAGGTAGTCGATCTCCACCTTCTCGGACTCGCGCCCCTTTGAGTAGTAGGCGGCGAGGCGCGCAGCCTCCTCGAAGGTCCGGTCGGGCAGTTCGCCGGTCTTGGTCTTCACCAGCACATGAGAGCCGGGCATCTGTTTTGCGTGAAACCACCAGTCGTTTCCCTCGGAGAAACGGAAGGTCAGCTCATCATTCTGGAGGTTGTTTTTGCCGACATAGATGTCATAGCCGTCCGAGCTGCGATAATGCCACGGGCGGCTTTTTTGCTGCTGCTGTTTTTTCTTCGAATAGCGCTGGCGGATGTAGCCGCTCTGTATCAGTTCCTCCCGAATCTGGGCGAGATCCCCCTCGGACTGGGCAAGGTCGAGCGCGGTGGCGACGGAATCCAGGTGGTCGATCTCCATTTTCGTATCATCGACGAGCTTGGTCAGCGCTTCAAACGTCCGCTTCAGTTTGCCGTACCGGTCAAAATACTTTTTTGCATTTTCCATCGGGGTGATGGCAGGGTCGAGCGGCACGGTAATCGTCTCGCCGGTGTAATAGTTCAGAGCCTCAAAGCTCTTCGCACCCTCCGGCACCTGATAGCCGTAGGTGTGGATCAGCTCGCCGTAGACCTTGTATTTATCGCGCTTTTCCGTGTCCTTTAGCTGTTTTTGCTGTAAGTCATATTTTTTGCGGTTCCGCTCCAGATGTGTGTTGACAATGTGGCGGAGATCCGAAGACTTCTGACGGATCCGGGTGTAAGCGCTTTTTTCCGAGTAGAAACTCTCCATCACACGGGAAATCGAGGCGCAGGGCTCCGCGGTGCAGTCCGCGTAAGAATACAGGGGGACGGCGGAGAATTCCGTCGGCTCCCTGTCCTTCCGGAGAATGCAGGGGGCAAACTGCCCCTCGCGCACCTGCGCCATGACAGAAACAAACTGCGAGGCAAGATTGACCCATTCCTGCTCCTCGACAGAGGCGCAGGGCGCGCCGCCGTCCACGTCCGCGCGGTAGCAGAGCTCGTTGGCGATGAGGGGACTGACGCCGGTGTAGGAACCGTAGATCGCCTTTGCGGCCGTGGTCGGCTGGGATTGTACCGTCTGCAGGAACCCGTCGATTGTCTCCGCCAGCGGCGTCTTTTTCCCTTTTTGCGCCGGGATAAAGTATTCACGGCCGGGCAGGACCTCGCGAACCGAGCTCACCTGTGCGGAGATGTGTTTGATGCTGTCTAAAATCATTTCTTTCTCGTCCGTGAAGATAATATTGCTGTGTTTTCCCATGAGCTCAATAATCAGCTTTTTGGTGCGCAGGTCTCCGAGGTCGTCCAGATGCTCCACCTCAAAAATCAGCACGCGCTCCATAGCGGGCTGGGATACTGACAGGATCCGCCCGTTTGCGATATGTTTGCGCAGAAGCATGCAGAAATTGGGCGCCGTCAGGGGCGCCGGTTTGTTCCGTTCTGTCAGATAAGCCAGCGGAAGGGATGCGTTTGCAGAGAGCAGAAGCCTTTTCTGGCCGCTGCCGCCCTTCAGCGTGAGCAGCAGCTCATCCGCCGCCGGCTGTGAAATTTTGCTTATGCGGGTGT
>JAJQBM010000284.1:0-3527 GCA_021203285.1 Clostridiales bacterium
GGGATATACAGATATGTGTATCTGTCCTGCTCCGCCAAAGACGTATCGACACCGAAAATCGCTTCACTGTACTCATACACACCTACAACGGTAAATGTATAGCTGTAACCGTCCGTACTCTCAAAGACAATCTGTTGGCCGATGGGATTCTCCTCCCCGAAATAATTGTCCGCCATCCGATCAGAAACCAGACAGACTCCCTTTTCCTCCAGCATATCCTGCCGGGTGATATTCCTTCCCCGAAGCAGCTCCAGCGAATAATATTCGATCTCCTGATCCGTAACGCCCTCCACATAAACATTGGCATAGGTATCGCTGTTTTCAAAAATCTGCCCCTCTCCCAGCCATGTCGATGCCGTAAACCCGGCAATCTCATCCGGATAGGTCTCCTGCAGCTCATCCAGCATCTCAATGGTAATGTAATCCTCCTTCTCCATCTCCGGATATTCCCATGTCTCCCAGTCCTCCTCGTCCTCCGGATAAACCGCGTCCACGCTCACATAGATGGAATTTCCGCCCAGAGAATTCAGCGTTGCGCTCAGCGTGCTTCGCAGGGAGGTTCCGATCGTTGTAATGGTGATGACCGCTGTGATGCCGATGATGATGCCCAGCATAGTGAGCATGGAGCGCATTTTGTTTTCAAAAATATTGTGCAGCGACTCTCTAATATTCTCCCATAACACGGCCGCTCCCCTCCTCTCCCGTCCGAGGTAATAACTCCGTCATTTAAAACCACAACCCTCTGGGTTTCCTCCGCAAGCTCTCTGGAATGGGTGAGCAGCACGATGGTTTTCCCCTGCTCCTCATGAAGCTTGTGGAAAATATCCATGATCATATGTCCGGTGCGGGAATCCAGCGCGCCGGTCGGCTCATCCGCCAGTATGATTGAAAGCTCATTGATCATAGCGCGGGCAATGGCAATCCGCTGATTCTGCCCGCCGGAAAGCTCATTCGGCCTGTGAGTCGCCCGATCCTCCATCCCGACCAGACGGAGCATCTCCATTCCCCTTTCCTTTAAATCCTTCCTCTTTTCTTCACTGTACAAAAGGGGAAGCGTCACGTTTTTCAACGCGTTCGATCTGCCAATCAGATTAAAGTTCTGGAATACAAATCCGATTTTTTTATTCCGGATACCGCTCCTCACCGCATCGTTCATCTGATTCACATCCTGCCCCTCCAGAAAGTAATCGCCCTCTGTCTGGCGATCCAGAACACCGATGATATTCATCAGTGTACTTTTTCCGGAACCGGACTCTCCCACGATGGATATGAACTCACCCTTCCTGACATAGAGATCAATCCCATGCAGAATCTCCAGCTCGTTGGGCTGTCCGATATAAAATTTCTTAATGATATGCTCCATTTTGATTATCACATCCTGTGACATATCCGGTCTCCTGTCCATTTTCTGCATTAACCAACCGTGATTGTTATCTCTTCTTCGTAATCTTCCCCGGATTCTTCTTCCATATAGAAGCTTCCGTCAAAAATATCCCCTTCCACAATGGAATAATCCATGATAATATAATCGCCTTCCGCGAGGTCGCCGCCGGTCACTTCCACATAGTAGTCCATCTCCTCGCCGACCTCAATGTCCCTTCGCACGGCGATAAAATCCATATCTACATTGTTTTCTTCTGCAACTAAGACATACGCCTGCCCGTCCTCGTCATACTGCACCAGATCGTAGGGAACACAGAGTATATCTGACTTGTCTGTGAGAATAATCTTGGCTTTCACCGACATGCCGCTCAAAAGCTCACAGTCATCCATGCGGATATCCACGGAAAATCCGCCGGTGCCGGTTTCGGAAGAGGTTGTCAGCACCTTCACCACCCGCACAATCTCCCCGTTGATCTCCTCATCCGGAAGCGCGTCCGCCGTGATGATCGCCTTCATCCCTTCCTCGAGACTCAGAATATCCGTCTCATCGACCGTCGCCGTCATAATCATGGTGTCCACACTCTCAACGGTGACCAATGTTGCATCGGGCGTATTGACATCGCCTACCGCCGTCTTGACATCTGTGACAATCCCGTCGGTCTGACTGATAATCTCACAGTCATCCAACTGACTGTACAGGGTATCCAACTGCTTCTGGGTGGTTGTATCGTCTGTCGTACTGTATTTTTCCATATCAATGGTATTCTGTGCATTGTAAATCGCTTCATCCGTCGCCGACTTCACAGAATTATAGTTTGCTTTTGCCTCGCTTACGGCAGCCTCCGCGGAAGACACCACAGCCTGATACTCCGGCAGTTCCGTCTGCAAAGTGGAAATCTGTGCGGCAAGATCGGCCTTTTCCGCCTCATCCTCCGAGGCATTCATCTGATCTGTCAACGCCGTGATCTGATCATTTACCGCATTCAGCGAAGCCACTGCCGCGTCATAAGAAGACTGGGCGCTTGAAATCGCCTGATTCGCCGCCGCGAGCTGCGTCTCCTGATCAGACTTTGCCTGCTCCAGAGCGCGCTGGTTCTGTGTGGAGGTATTCGCCGCCAGTGCTTCCGCGTTGGCGATGAAGGTCTCCAGCATATCAATTTCCGACTGAATCGCCTCCGTATCCAACGTGGCAATCACGTCGCCGACCTTCACCTCATCGCCGACCGCCACATTCACCGTCAGGATCTCCGACGCGGCCGAGGAGGAATAATTCATGCTGGACTCCCCGCTGCCCGTTCCCTTCAGGGAAATGTATTCGGACAGATCTCTCTTCTGAACCTCTTCCAGTTCGACCACATTCGATTCAATAGTCACGGTATTTAATTTTTTCCTTACGAAAAACACGAGGGCGATGATCACCGCCGCAATGATCACAAGAATAAGAATCAGCTTTTTTCGTTTGAATTGTTTTTTCACGATATAACCTCCCCGCTCTCAGACTGCTGAGTGTATTATATCTGGGGAAGTCTGCTTTTTTACAGCATAATTTCTTAAGAGATTATTAAGATAAACAGGCGGCACCATTTCGTGCCGCCCCATTTCAAAGCTTATACCGCTGTCCTGCCTTCTTTTTTACCATATTTTATGTAATGCATGTAATACGATTTGAGATCTGAGCCGTAGGCCGCTCTCAGATCCGCGTACCTGCTCCGATAAACGCTGACATTGAAGCTTGCGCTCGCCTGACGGCCTTCCTTCATTCCATATGTCACAAAATGCTGCAGAATCGCCTCATCATCCAGCCCATACGCGTTCTTGATATCCGAATATTTTGATATTTAATAGGTGCCGCTATAGACGCTACTGTAATCTACCCCGTTGTAGGTTGTCACGCAGTTCTGCATCGTCGTCGTCCCGGTTGCCGTGCGACCCTCTTTTTTTCCATATTTCATATAATGCGTGTAGTAGGATGACAGGTCATTTTTATACGCACTCCTCAAATCCGCATATTTGTACGCGTAGGAATATACATTAAAAGTCGAAATCGCCTGGCGGCCCTCCTTCATTCCGTATTTCACAAAGTGCTGCAGAATCGCCTCATCATCCAGCCCATACGCGTTCTTGATATCCGAATATTTTGATAT
>JAJQBM010000284.1:3537-5911 GCA_021203285.1 Clostridiales bacterium
GAATCGCCTCATCATCCAGCCCATACGCGTTCTTGATATCCGAATATTTTGATATGTAATAGGTGCCGTTATAGACGCTGCTGTAGTCTACCCCGTTGTAGGTCGTCACGCAGTTCTGCATCGTCGTCGTCCCGGTTGCCGTGCGACCCTCTGATTTCCCATACTTCATATAATGCGTGTAGTAGGATGACAGATTATTTTTGTATGGGTTCCTCAGATCTGCGTACTTGTACGCGTAGGAATATACGTCAAAGCTCTCGCTCGCCTGACGCCCCTCACTCATTCCGTAGTTAATAAAATGCTGCAGCGCCGCTGTCTCATTGCTGTCGAAGGCGGCCTTCAGGTCAGAGTATTTGTTGATATAGTAGCCATAGTTATACACCGCGGAATAATCCACGCCATTGTAAACCGTCGTGCCGCTTTTCACCGTGATGCTTACGGTCTTCGTTGCGGAATTATAGTAGGTATTCCCGGCGGCCTTGACCGTGATCGTAACCGTTCCGGATGCCTTCCCCGTCACCACGCCGGAGCTGCTGACCGTTGCGATCGATGTATTGCCGGAGCTGTAGGTGATTGTCCCCGTTCCGCTGGCCGTGATCGTACTGGTCGCGTAGGTATAGATGGATGTCGACGAAGCGGAGACACTCAGGGTCTGGCTTGCCTTGACAATCGTAAAGGTCACCTGCTTCGTCCCCGTGTAATTCCCTATACCCGTGATGGTGATTGTCGCGGTTCCGGGCGCCGTATTATTGCTGTAGCTTACTGTATAATCCGTTCCTTTCGTCAGCGTTACGCCGCTGTATGTTACGGTCGGCGTAGGCGTGATGGCCGAACCGGTCGCTGTGTAGGAGGAGGAAATGCCGGAGACCGTCGCGCCCGAGATATCATAAGTCGTCGTCGTTCCCGAATTTGTCATAAAATCAATCACATAGTCTACCGCATCTGCAATATTTACCGCGCCATAGCCGGTTTCAGCATTATATCCTGATGTATTCAGATCCGTCGCCGTATTACACAGTATCAATTTGATCTCGGACGGCGTCAGGCTCGCATCAACATATTTCAGCATGGCTGCCGCCGCAGTAACTATGGGAGCGGCCATCGAAGTGCCGGTCAAGTAACCATAGGCTCCGTTGATCTTTGTACTGTAAATATTCGTTCCCGGCGCAGAGAGATCCTCATCGCCATAACTGGAACCATCATATTTCGTACCACTGGAAGTAATATTGATCACGCTGATCGTGGAACTGTAATCCGCCGGATAGACAGCAGCTGTCGAGCCGTTGTTACCGGCTGCACAGACAATAGTGACACCGGCAGCATACAGTGTATTACATTCACTCTCTAACGATGAACTATACTCTGTCGTTCCGAGACTCAGATTCATAACCGTGCATTTCGCCGTATTATACGCATATTCCATCGTTTGAATAACCGAAGCGGTTGAAGCGCCATCATTTTGATCAAATGCATCAACCACTACAAGATCTATAATGCTATTCGCTAGATCTGTCGTCCCGCCGCTGCCGGTTCCCTGAATGTCAACGCTGTTATTCGACTGTGCCGCAATAATCCCAGATACATGCGTTCCGTGAGTACTGCCATCATTCGTACTCGATCCGTTCACATATCCGTCCCCTCGCAGAGATGAGTAACTCCAACCACTACTATTACTACCACATACTTCCACACTCAGGTTACTAATACTGAGATCCTCGTGCCCAATATCAGCTCCGGTGTCGATGACCGCCACCCTGACCGCGCTGAGGGATAATGAATTGTCTTTCACATATGTCGCCAGAGACGACCATGCTGTCGACGCTTTAACATAATCTAAATGCCATAGCGCGGATGAAGAGGAATCAGATTCAGACATCGTCTCAAGCGTCGTCTCCTCATCGTCCATCAGCTCCAGAATATAGTTCGGCTCCGCCACCTCAATCGCCGGATCCTCCAGATACTGTTCGATCGCCGTATCTACCGTGGTATCGTCGGAGATGGAGACAAGCGCAATGCTTCCCTCCTCTGTCTCGGAGATCGTTTCCACCAGCTCGCCGTCGAGATCCTCCGCGACCTCCGCAACGGTTTCCTCCGCCACCTCTTCCTTGTAAATAATCAGAATCTCGCCGGGCACATAGCCAAGCTCCTCCGCCGAGGTCTCGCGCTCCTCCGCGGCTGCCGCGATCTCCGCCTCGTCAACCTCTGTCTCGGCCTCAGTCGATCCGGAGTCATCTGCCTCCGCCTCGCTTGTCGTGAGAGTTATCTCCTCCGAATCCGCGGCCTCCGTCCCGGACACAGCCAACTCTTCGCTTGCCGCTGTCTCCGCCGCTGCTTCTGAGACCTTCTCCCGTGCCGGTTCCGATACTTCACCCGA
>JAJQBM010000052.1 GCA_021203285.1 Clostridiales bacterium
GGGGTTTGAGCACCCGCCGAAGCAGATCGAGTTTGCAAAGCTGTACCTGACCAATGTGGTGAACTTCAAGCGCTACATCAAAATGCTGGTGGAGGAAGGAATTTTATACTGGTGGGATGATCCCCGGCTGGTATCGATCGCGGCGCTTCGCAGACGCGGCTTTACCCCCTCTTCCATAAAGAAATTTGTGGAGCTCTGCGGTGTCTCCAAAAGCCAGAGCTCGGTGGACTATGCCATGCTGGAGTACTGCATCCGTGAGGATCTGAAGATGAAGGCGCCCCGTGTCATGGCGGTCTTAGACCCGGTGAAGCTCGTGATTGACAATTATCCGGAGGGACAGACAGAGGAGCTGGAGATCGACAACAATATGGAAAATCCGGAGATGGGAAAGCGTCTCGTCCCCTTCAGCCGTGAGCTCTATATCGAGCGGGAGGACTTCATGGTGGAGCCGCCGAAAAAGTACCGGCGCCTCTATCCCGGCAACGAGGTTCGTCTGATGAACGCTTATTTCGTCACATGCACCGGCTATGAGACGGATGCGGACGGCCGTGTCGCGGTGGTTCACTGTACCTACGACCCGGAGAGCCGGGGCGGGAACAGCCCGGACGGTCGAAAGGTTCGCGGAACCATTCACTGGGCAGATGCGGCGACAGCCATCTGTGCGGAGGTTCGCCTCTATGAGAATATCATTGACGAGGAGAAAGGCGTTTGCAACGAGGACAAGAGCCTGAATCTGAACCCGAATTCCCTGACGGTATTGAACAACTGCTATGTGGAGCCGTCTCTCTCCGGCGCGGAAAAGTATGACCGATTCCAGTTTGTGCGGAATGGATTTTTCTGTGTGGATGCAAGGGATTCCGCTGAGGATCATCTTGTATTTAACCGGATTGTGTCGCTGAAGAGTTCTTACAAGATTCCGGCACAGCAGTAAGAGACAACCGACATATATGAAAATAAAAATGCGCCGCAGAACGAAACCTCTGCAGCGCATTTTATTTATGTGATTCATTAAAGTCAGGCTTTTGCTTCCTTTACCTCCAGCAGATCCCGGAAGAATGTATCCAGCTCCTCTTTGGTGTCGAAGGTAGCCATATAGATTTTGTTTCCCATGGCGGCGGAGAGGGCATCCGGAAGACGCGTGGTCATCTTCAGATGGTCGCTGTATTTTTCCAGAATCTCCTCGTGGGAGAGGACATAATCCTTGTAGTCGCGGAGTCCGGCAAAGCCGCAGTAGTGGGTAGCCGCCGATTTCTTTTTCCGTGTGGTCAAAAGCGACCATATCCGCCCAGATCTTGTAGACGTCGGTCTCGCGGGCAAAATTGATCATCTCCGGGGTGAAGCCGCCGCAGGGGCGCATATTGACCTCCAGCGCCATGATGGTTTCCTTTTTGCCGATGCCCTCATGGTCTGCCAGAAGACGGAAAAACTCGAAATGGACAAAGCGGCTTCGGACGCCGAAGCTTTTTACGGTGTCACGGCCGGCTTTTTTGGTGTCATCGGCCAGATTTTTCTCGATATAGAAAATGGCATCATCGCCGTAGTTGACGCTGTCCATGATGGAGATGGGCGTGCAGTTCCCGGTCTCAAAGATCGGGGTGCCGCTGGAGTCGATGATCGCGTCGTAGGAGTTGATTTCGGCATTGATAAACTCCTCCATGATGTAGGAGACATCCGGCTCTTTCTCAGCAAAGAATGCCTCCAGATCCGCGTCGTTCTCAAGCTTGTAGGTGTGGGAGGCGCTCACGCCGTTGTCCGGTTTCACGATAACCGGATAGCGGACCTCCTTTATGAAGTCCTGACATTTCTTCACGGTGTCCACCAGATGATAGCGGGCGACCGGGATACCGGCTTTCTCGTAATATTTTTTCATCTTTGATTTATATTTGATCCGGGGAAGATCTCTTATCTGAAAACCGGTATGTATGTTGAAATCCGTGCGCAGCCTTGCGTCCTGCTCCAGCCAGTATTCATTGTTGAATTCGATGAAGTCGATCCGGCCGTATTTGAACGTAAAGAAAGCGACGGCGCGGTAGACCTTGTCATAATCCTCCAGACTGTCCACCTTGTAATACTCATTCAGGTTCTCCTTTAATTCCGGGAGAAGCTCATCGTAGGGCTGATCGCCGATGCCGAGGACAGTCAGCCCGTTGTTTTTCAGCTCCCGGCAGAACTGCCAGTAGTTTGTCGGGAAGTTGGGGGAAATAAAAATTACGTTTTTCACTGTAGTAAGCTCCTTGTTTTTTATATAGTATGTTGTTTTATCGGTTTTATCGGTTATGGCGCCGGTGCGGATTACCGGTTCCAAAGCAGCCAGGGCAGGAAATACTGCACCTGCTTATACCACCATGGCCAGTCGTGGTTGACATCCCACCCCCAGATGTCGACCCAGACGGGGATCCCCTTTTCCTCCAGAATCGGTTTCAACCGGCGCGTCGTATCCGGCTGTTCCCATGTACCCTGTCCGTAGCAGATGACAGCCCGCTGGTTCCGGTAGAGATCCATATACGGGTGGTCCGTCGGAAAGTTGCTCAGATAATCCACCGGCGAGTTGGCGTAAACCAGTTCGTCCATGTAATCGCCGAATCCGTACTGTGTGCTGTAGATGCCGCTGAGAGCCAGAAGCCCGTCAAAAAGATCCGGCCTGCGCAGGTAGAGGTTCGCCGCATGGGTGGCGCCGAGGCTGCACCCGAAGACGAGGACGCCGGAAGGGCGGTTCCCGCCGTTTCGTCCGGCAACCATATCCATCATGAACGGAACCATCTCATCGGTGATATAGCGGATCCAGTCCTCGTGGCGGCGGATCCGGTCATACGGGTGGGCATCTGATGAGTAAGTTTCCGTGTCGATGGTGTCGATGGAAAAAACCATGACCTGGCCGGACTCAATGTAATCCGCCCAGTAATCCGTCATTTTAAAATTTTCAAAATCAAAAAAAACGGCCGCCCTGACAGGGAATAAAAAGAACCGGGCGTCCGGCATGACCGTATACCTTGCACTCCATCTCCCGGCCGAGGGCGGGGCTGTAGTCCTTAAAATATTGCACTTCCATAATGAATAATCTCCTGTGTCTTAATTTTTGCGCTTCCTTAATAATAGCACAGAGAGGAGTCTTGGGCAAATTATTCTGAAAGAAACTTTTCACGGCGGGAGCGGTGACTCTTGACAAAGAAAATAGATGTTGCTAGAATGGTTAAAGTTTGAAAAACAGTACATTTATGGAGGCGTTTCCGTGGAGAGAAGACAGGTACTTTCTTTGCTGGTTGAAAATACGCCGGGCGTGGTCAGTCATATTTCCGGATTGTTCAGCCGCCGGGGGTTTAATATTGACAGTTTTTCGGCCGGAGTGACGGCGGATCCCCGGTTTACGAGGGTAACTGTCGTGGCGCGCGGCGACGAGCTGGTGCTGGAGCAGATTCAGAAGCAGCTCGCAAAGCTTGAGGATGTCATTGACATCAAGAAGCTCAGGGAGGGCGATTCGGTCTGCCGGGAGCTGATTCTCGTGAAGCTTCGCGCAAGGGACATCGACCGTCAGGAGATTCTGGCCGTGGCGAATATTTTCCGTGCCAAAATCGTGGATGTCAGCAGTGATTCCATGGTGATCGAGCTGACCGGTGAACAGCGCAAACTGGACGCGTTTATCGATTTGGTGAAGGGTTATGACATTCTTGAACTGGCGAGGACCGGTGAGACCGGTCTCAGCCGCGGCGATAAGGATGTTCGGATGCTGTGACGCCGTATTTCTGTGCAGTCATGTACAGGCAGAGGGCAGTCCGCAGGATCACATAAATACACATCTTACAAATAAACATATGGAGGATATGTCATGTCAGAAGCAAAAATTTACTATCAGGAAGATTGCAACTTTGCCGCTCTCGAGGGCAAGACGATCGCGGTCATCGGCTACGGCAGCCAGGGACACGCACATGCGCTGAACGCAAAGGAGTCCGGATGCAACGTCATCATCGGACTCTATGAGGGCAGCAAGTCATGGGCGAAGGCGGAAGCGCAGGGCCTTAAAGTTTATACGACAGCCGAGGCTGCGAAAATGGCGGATATCATCATGATCCTGATCAATGATGAGAAGCAGGCCGATATGTACAAAAAGGATATCGAGCCGAATCTGGAGCCCGGCAATATGCTGATGTTTGCACACGGCTTTAATATTCATTACGGCTGCATCGTGCCTCCGGCGGATGTGGATGTCACCATGATTGCTCCCAAGGGACCGGGTCACACCGTCCGCAGCGAGTATCAGGCAGGCAAGGGTGTGCCGTGCCTGGTCGCAGTGGAGCAGGATGCCACGGGAAAAGCGCTTGAGATCGCGCTGGCATATGCGCTGGCAATCGGCGGCGCTCGTGCGGGTGTTCTCGAGACAACCTTCCGCACCGAGACCGAGACCGACCTCTTCGGCGAGCAGGCCGTTCTCTGCGGCGGCGTTTGCGCTCTGATGCAGGCGGGCTTTGAGACGCTCTGCGAGGCGGGCTATGATCCGAGAAACGCATACTTTGAGTGCATCCATGAGATGAAGCTGATCGTTGACCTGATCTACCAGTCCGGTTTTGCCGGCATGAGATATTCCATCTCCAACACGGCTGAGTACGGCGATTATGTGACCGGTCCAAAGATCATCACCGACGATACCAAGAAGGCGATGAAAAAGATCCTGTCCGACATTCAGGACGGTACATTTGCGAGCGAGTTCCTGCAGGATATGTCTCCTTCCGGACGGCAGGTACACTTCAAGGCGATGCGCAAGCGCGCGGCGGAGCATCCGGCTGAGATCGTGGGCGCAGAGGTCCGCAAGCTGTATAGCTGGAACGGCGAGGACAAGCTGATTAACAACTAGTTACTATTCACGGCAAAGGACCGTGAATAGTATAATAAAGAAAGAGAATGGTATGGCAAAGATGCCATACCATTTTTCTTAAAAATCCTACACAGAGGGGAATATAACCATGGGAAAGATATTTCGATTTCATACAGATGTAGATACGGACCAGATCATCGCGTCCCAGTATCTGCTCTATCCGACGGTCGATGAGATGAAGGAGCATACCTTTGAATCACTGAGCCGGAGCTTTGCATCGGAGGTACAGCCGGGCGATTTTGTTGTGGCAAATGAGAATTTCGGCTGCGGGTCTTCCCGGGAGCAGGCGCCGGCCGTTTTGAAAGCGCTGGGGATCAAGGCTGTGATTGCCAAATCCTTTGCCCGGATTTTTTACCGCAACGCTATCAATATCGGCCTTCCGGTCATCGTGAGCAAAGATCTTTACGATGCGGTGGACGACGGGGATGAGATGGAGCTGTCCCTGACGGACGGGGTGGCCACGGTGGGCGGCCGGGAGTTTGTCTGTACAAAGCTTCCGCCGTATATGCAGGGGATTCTTGATCAGGGCGGATTGATCGCCTCGTTCAACAAAGAATAACGGATATCAGACCGGTGCAAAACGGAGGACAGAAAATATGGGAATGACAATGGCGGAAAAAATTATCGCTGCGGCGGCCGGTGTCGATGAGGTCAGAGCGGGCGATATTCACACGGTGGAAGTGGATCAACTGATGAGCAACGACGGAACCACGCATCTCACCATCGATATGTATCACAATCAATTGAAGCATCCCCGCATAGCGGATCCGAAAAAGCTGGTATGGATCGTGGATCACAATGTACCTGCGGACAGCCCGGAGACCGCCGCATCACACAAAAAAATGCGGGACTTTGCGAAAGAGCACGGGATTACCTATTATGAGGGAAAAGGGGTCTGCCATCAGATCATGATGGAAAACCATGTGCGCCCCGGAGAACTGATTTTCGGTGCGGACAGCCATACCTGTGCCTACGGCGCGCTCGGTGCTTTCGGGACCGGTGTGGGGT
>JAJQBM010000285.1 GCA_021203285.1 Clostridiales bacterium
TACCCGCGGGGACAAGCACCTCATTGTATACGCGCTCCACCCCGGCTCCGATTGCCCGGATATCATTCGGCGTCTCCTCCGGCCGGTAGGCAATGCCGACCCCGCCGGAAAGGTTGATGAAGTCCATCTGCACACCGGTCTTTTCCCGGATCTCAAGGCAAAGCTCAAACAGGGCCTTTGCCAGCGTCGGATAATAGTCATTCGTCACCGTGTTGCTCACCAGAAACGCGTGCAGGCCGAAACGCTTTACGCCCTTTTCCTTTAAAATACGGTAGCCCTCAATGATCTGCTCCTTTGTAAAGCCGTACTTTGCATCGCCGGGGTTGTCCATGATGCCGTTGCTCAGCGTGTAGACCCCGCCCGGATTGTAGCGGAGGCTCATCGTCTCCGGGAAATCACCGATCAGATTCTCCAGATACGCGATGTGCGTGAAATCGTCCAGATTGATCGTCGCGCCGATCTCATGCGCATAGAGAAACTCCTCCGGCGGCGTATCGTTGGAGGAAAACATAATCTCCTCCCCGGAAAATCCCAACACGTCTGAGAGCATCAGCTCTGTCACGGAAGAACAGTCCGTCCCGCAGCCGTATTCCTTTAATATGTTCAGTAAAAACGGATTCGGCGTCGCCTTCACGGCAAAATACTCGCGAAATCCCGGATTCCACGAGAAAGCCTCCTTTACCGCCCGCGCGTTCTCACGAATCCCGCGCTCATCATACAGATGGAATGGCGTCGGATAGGTCTTTACAATCTCCTCAATCTGTTCCTTTGTGACAAAAGTCGGCTTGGTCATCTTCGGTTCGTCTCCCTTATCAAAATCACTATGTATGAAAGTATACACATAAAATTCCCTTTGCGCAAGAGGTTTATTTTATTCTATTATCAGATTAAAGCGCGGTTCTCACATGCTTCCTGATACAGTCTGCGAAGCACATCCCCGTGAACCCCGATTTCAGCCGGGTTCAGCGTACAGATCACACGCTTGCAGCTTCGCATGACCTGCCGCGCCCTCTGATAGGTCTCCTCATCCGCATCCGAAAACGGAGCCGCGCTGATCACCTCGGCTGCCAGCGCGCTCGCACAGGGATAATCCAGATCATTTTCCCAGAGGATGCCGGTCGCAAAGGGAACCGCTTCCCGCTGCAGGCGGCGGAATACAGCCATGCCTGTCCCGCATCCGGCGATGATAAAAACCTCCGGCTTCCCCCGCGGCGCCGCAAGCTCCAGACTGCCGGTTCGTCCGTCGCAGGAACCGACTGTCACCTGAAAAAGCGATTCGATATATCCATCCGTGAAAATTTCCTCCGGCGTGCCAAGACGGTCGATCCGGTCGCCCCGGATGCAGGCCACCCGGTCCGAGATCCGCTCCGCCAAATCCAGCTCGTGAAGCGACAAGATGACCGAGAGGTCGCGCTCCCGCGCCATCTTCTGGAGCACGGTCAGAAACTCCAGTTTATACCGGATATCCAGAAAGGAGGTCGGCTCATCCAGAACAATCAGCTCCGGTTCCTGACAGAACGCACGCGCCAGCATAATGCGCTGCTTCTGCCCGTCACTGGTCTTCTCAAAATCACACTCCGCCAGATCAAGGATATTGACTGCTTCCATGGCTTCCCTGACTGCCTGCCGGTCCCGCTCCCCCAGAATCCCGAACCTTCCGGTGTACGGATAACGTCCGGTGGCAACCACATCCTCACAGGTCATCCGCTCCGGATGAATCCGCTCCGTGAGCACCACGGACATTTTTTCGGATAATTCCCGCGGTGAGATCGCCTGCAGTGATTTTCCGTCCAGACACACCACCCCGGCGAGCGGCGCAAGCTGGCGGATGATGCTTTTCATGATCGTCGTCTTCCCCGCGCCGTTTGGGCCGATCAGGGTCAGGATTTCTCCGCGCTGCGTGTGGATCTCAATGTCGCGGATCAGGGGAACGCCCTGATAACCGACGGTAAGGTTTTCTGTGTGAAAATAAAAATCCCTGCTCATTTTTCTTTCCTCTGATCCATGTGTATTATAACGTAGATAACCACCGGCGCCCCAAACACCGCCGTCACCGTGCTGATGGAAAGCTCCGTCGGCGCAAAAAGCACCCGCGCCAACAGATCACAGAAGAGGCAGAATGCCGCACCGCCCAGAAAGCATGCCGGAATCATGACCAGCGGTTTTGCCGTCCGGAATAAGCTTTTCATCAGATGCGGCACCGCGATCCCGACAAAGGAAACCGGTCCCGCAAAAGCCGTCACACAGGCCGACAGCACGCTGGAAAGCAGAACCAGCGCCGCACGGAACAGCCGGATATTCACACCCATATTCGCCGCATAAGCCTCCCCCATCTGATAGGCGCTGATCGGCTTTGACAGAAGAAACACACAAAATGTTGCGGCAAAAATGACCACCGCCATCACAGCCACATTGTTCCATGTGATACCGGAGAAGCTCCCCTGAGACCAATTGTGGAGATTGACAATATTGGAATCATCCGCAAACGTCACCACAAATTCCGTGATTGCCGAGCAGATATAACCGATCATCACGCCGCCCACAATGAGAATCGACATCCGGTCCACCGCTTTGGAAAGCAAAAGCACAAATCCCATGGAAATCATAGCGCCCGTAAAGGCTGCCGCGATCATCCCCCATGATGTGACACGGATCGATCCGGCCAGACACCAGACCATAAACAGCGCCACAACCAGCTTCGCACCGGAGGAAATCCCCAGAACATAAGGACCGGCGATCGGATTGTGGAAAAAAGTCTGCAGCAGATACCCGGACAGAGCCAGCCCGCCGCCCAGTATCATCGCCGCCATCGCCCGCGGGAAACGGATCTGCATGACAATATCTGTCCATGTCTCGCTGCCTCCGTCTCCCGCAAGAATATGCAGCACCTCACGAAGCGGGATCCGCACACTCCCGATGCAGATATTCAGCGCCAGAAATACCAGAACGCAAAATGCCAGTATTATATACGCCAAAACGTATCGCCTTCCGTAACCTGCCCTTTTCTTTTCTGTCATACCTATTATATGATTCAACCTAACACCAGCTCTCCATTATATCTTACCGATCCCCTCTGCTCGGGATGCGACCGAATGTTGTCGACCTATTCCGAAGGCAACTTTTGTAGGGGGCGCTTTTAGCTGAGATGAAATCCAGCGCTTACGGAAACTTAGACGCGAAGGCTCTCCTGAGCGTCTTAGTCGCAGTTAGCGATTAGTTCATCGAAGCGTTGCCCCGGTTGCCTTGGAATAGGTCGACAACACCGGTCGCATCCGTCCATAAAACTTCTTCACTCTTCCACCTGATAGAGATACTCCATGTCCCCCGTCTCCCCGTTCAGCATCTTCCGGATATCCGACGTGATCGTCCCCAGCTCCATCGAAGCCTGATACAGATTCTTCGTCGTACAGTAGACATGTCCCTCCGAAGCCGCCTTGAAATTCTCCAGCAGTGGACTCAGCGCGAGAAAATCATCCATGCTCTCCACTTCCCCCTCAATGGTACTGTTGTAGATCAGGTAGTCCGCATCCTTTGCTGCCGCGTAAAACTCCTCCATCTGCATACTGACTGTGGAGGAGGCACTCCCCTCCTCACCACCGAGATTATCAAAGATATATGTACCGCCTGCCTGTTCGATCATCCGCGGAAGATAATCCGAGGATTTCCGGACATTGACCGCGCCGGTACTTGTAATGTAAAAGAACGCCACGGTTGCGCCGTTTTCCTCCCCCTCCTCACTCTCATACAGGGCTGCCTGCGTATCAAAAACCTCCGCCGCCTGCTCCTCCCGGCCGGTCAAAACGCCGTAGAGCATGATCCACTCCATCCGTCCCAGAGGATCCGACTCATAGCTGGAATAATCCACAATCACCGGAATCCCCAGACTCTCCAGCTCCTCCTTCACCTCCGGCGTGTGATATATCATCGTATTCTCGACTGCAAGTCCGCAGCCCTCCGACAAAACAAGTTCATAGTCCGGAGCAGAATATTTCCCCGCGTAGACGATGTCGCCTGCCTCCATTTTTTCCACCGCCTCACTGATATACCATCCATCCGCATCCAGCGCAGAAAACCGTATATCGTCCAACGCGTCCAGCGACACATACATATCCATCACCGCCGAAGCTACCAGATAGACATTTGCGATCGGCCGGTAAAGCACGGTGATCGCTCCGTCCAATCCCTCCGGCGCCGTCTCTCCCTCCGGCACAACGAGATACTGCCCCTCGCTCTCAATGGTGATCAGGGCAAAACCGCCCTCATAGTAATCAATGCGAAATCCTTCCGCATAGTCAAGCTCCATCTCACGGTCATAAGCCAGTGTCCCGAGTGTCTGCAGGACTTCGATTTCCCCGGACTGCTCTCCGGATTCCGCTTCTGTATCCGCCGCCGTACTCTCCTGTCCGCTTCGGTCTCCCTGCACAGCAGAACAGGCAGCGCACGAAAAGAGCAGCACTGTCAAAAACACTGCTGCCAAACATCTCTTTCTCATTTCCTCTCCCGTCCTCTGTTTCTTCTGCCGGCACAGCTTCTCGCACCGCCAATCACCGCGACAACCGCACCAATGACCGCCGGAAGTACGGTCGGCGATGTCTTCGCGCCTGCAACAGACGCGCTGTCAAATGTAAGTGTGTATTCAATCTCATGGGGCACGCTCATCGCCGTTGTGTCCGCTGTCACATCCATCGGCTCGTCAAGGGAAGTCACCGGAATCTCAAAGACGGAATTTCCCTCCTCATTGACCGGAAGATATGTCACATACTCCACAATCATATAATCATAATACGAACTGCTCCACTCGATGCGCGCCGTCGCGGTCTGATCCTCCACGATCAGCTCGCAGGGAGAGACAACCGACGCTCTCCCGCTGCCGCCCGCAAGGACAACCTCAACCGTATAAACGCCATCCTCTAACTCTTCCAACATAGGCTCTCCTCCGGTTTTGTATATTACTATCATTATACCACAGCCGGAGGAAAATATCTACTCCATCATGTTGTAGATCAGACGCAGGATCGATGTCATGGATTCCTTCTGCGCCCCGTGGAAATGACTGCACAGCTCTTCCATCTGCTCGCCGCAGTCCCCGCCATAGTCAAAAAGATAATCCACGCTGACATCCAGCGTCTCCGCCAAACGGTACATCACATACGAAGAACATCCGCTCCTTCCCGTCTCTATGTCATACAGGAATTTGGAGGAAATCCTGGCCAGCTCCGCAAGCTGGTCTCTGGTATAATGCCTCCTCATCCTCATTTCGTAAACCTTTCCTCCGCTTCCCGCATTAAAGTCCCAATAATCCCTTCCGCATAACATCATTTTGTCCCCTTTTCAATCCGATTCGCTCACACAGCCATTTCATCCAGAAGCTTTCTGATATTCTCCCTCTCCTCTCTGGGCAACTTCTGTCCGCTGTAAAGCACGGATATCAATTCAGAAGGGCGGCCATCAAACCAGAAATCAATCTCTTCCTTCAATATCTGCCGTTTATATTCCCGGACATCCCGCTCCGCGTGCGCAAAGGATATCCTGCCCACGCGGTATGTGCTGACATAACCCTTGTCAGACATTTTCTTTAAAAAAGTCACCATCGTCGTGCGCGCGTAGTCTTTTCCGTAGCACTCGCGCATCCTTACGATGAGCTCCTGCACGGGAATATCCCCATCAGCATCACAGATCAGCTTCATGATCATCCACTCGCACGCACTGAGTTTCCTTACTTCACATGCTTTTTCCATCTTTATATCCATTCCTTTCGCGTTTTTGACGCTCAAGGCACAAAACGTTATGAAAA
>JAJQBM010000067.1 GCA_021203285.1 Clostridiales bacterium
ATGAGGAGGAACGTAAACGCCGCCGTATTTTTTCTCACAGGTCAGACCAAACATATGGTCATCCTCATTAATGGTTCCGCCCACCGCGCAGAGGCTGTTGTGACAGTTGGTCAACACATACGGAATCGGGAATTTCTCCAATCCCGAAGCGCGCGCCGTCTGAATAATACCGACAAACGTAATATCATGTGAAGTCAGCTTATCAAACTTAATCTGGAGCTGCTCCATGTTTCCGGAGGTGTTGTGCGCCTCCAGAATGCGATAGGCCATCGTCCCTTTGGCCGCCGCCTTTTTGTCCGCAGACACGCCCTTGGAAGTCAAACATGCCGACGCATCGCGCGTATCCTCCACAATCTCTGTACCATTCAGCAGGTATACACCGTTTTCATATAGCTTCATCCGTTTCTCCTCCTATATCAGTCTTTCCCAAAAATTATCGTTTTTAATATTCCGGCTGCATGCGGCCGCTCGCGCTTTTCGGCCTCGTACCGTTCCGCCTCGGCAGCCCGCTCATCCTCCAGAACGGCCTGGTAAATCGCCGCCTCATCCGGGAAAGCCGGATCGCGGGTTTCCTCCGGAGCCTGATCTCCCTCTGCCGTGATATCTGCATCCGAAACCGCTTCCTGCGCTCCTCCGGCCTCTTCAACCAAATCGTCGGAATTCTGCGTCTCCTCTTCCTTGTCCGGCTCTCTGACCTGCACCTCATCCGCCTGTCCGGAATCCGGTATATGCTCATCATCTTCCGATGCTTTTTTCTTTTCCTGCTCCTCTTTCCACTTGAAATACGCGGCATCTTTATTGATCACAATATCCGGCTGCTCCGTCGGCGCCGCCGGTTCCGTCATCACAGTCTCCGGCTTTGCCGCACCCGGCTTCTCAAAATACTCCTCGTCAACCCACACATGCGCGGCAGGTGCTGCCGTCCGGAATGTCGCCCTCGCGTACTGGTTTCCGGCCTCCCACTCTGCCTCCAGATCCCGGTTTTTGCGCTCGCGCTCACGGTTGACATCCTGCAGCAGATCCAGATATTTCTTCGTATCCGCAAGATCCGCAAGCTGTGCCTGCAGCTCCGACTCGTGGCTGCGCAGCGTATCCTTCTGCTCCCGCAACTCGCGGCGGAACTGACGGAACAGGTCATTCATGGACTCATTCGTCTGATCCATCAGATCGCGGATCCGTCCGATGGCATCTGCCGTATAAATCACGGAAGCCGCATAGATATCGTCCGCGCTGGCATTCGCCTTCTCGATGATCTCGTTTCCCTTCCTGCGGAAGGACCGCTCGGCGTTCTGGCGGCTCTGCCGGGTCTGTTCATACTGCTCCATCATATCATAAATGCCACGGTTCAGACGATCGAGAAGCATCAGAAACTCTTTCCGGTCCACGATCATCTTGTCCGGCTGGCCGTTATAGGTCGGGCTTTTAGAAAAGGCCACATGTATCTCTTTTAAAACTCTTTCTACTTTATCCTGCGGACTCACGCTCTCCTCCTTGCACTGATCACAGCGTAATCAACTCATACTGGTCTGTCCCCAGCCCGATCCGGACCGCATGCTCAATGCAGCTTCGCCAGTTCGTGTTCGGGTGAGTATAGTAAAAATGGTCATGTTCATGATCGTGTTCATCGTGCCCTGCGCCCTTCATCTGCTCCGCCAGCAAACTATTCGGGAGCACCGGCTGCTCGTTGCACAGATCCGCGCAGGCCATGTCGAGAGCCACCGGGTCAAAGCTGGCCAGCATACCCACGTTAGGGATGATGGGGCGGTCATTCTCCGAATGGCAGTCGCAGTTGGGCGACACATCACAGATCAGAGAAATATGGAAGCACGGCCGATCCTTACAGATCGCCCATGTATACTCTGCAATCTTGCAGTTTAAGATATCATTGGACTCATCGCTGGCGGGCGTCACGGCGTCCTTCGGACATACGCCGATGCATCGGCCGCAGCTGACACAGCGGTCATGATCAATCCTTGCCTTATGATCCTCCACTTGAATGGCACTGTGGGCGCAGACTCTCGTGCACATCCCGCAGCCGACACACTTTTTCGGGCGGACATGAGGCTTTCCGGCGCTGTGCATCTCCATCTTTCCGGCACGGGAGCCGCCTCCCATACCGATATTTTTCAGCGTCCCGCCGAAGCCAGTCGCCTCGTGCCCCTTGAAATGAGTCAGGGAAATCAGAATATCCGCATCCATCAGAGCGCGGCCGATTTTGGCCTCCTTCACATAAACACCGTCAATGGGGACCAGCGCCTCGTCCGTTCCCTTTAAGCCGTCCGCAATAATCACCTGACATCCGGTCGCATAAGGAGAAAACCCGTTAAGGTACGCGGTGTCCATGTGATCCAGCACGTTCTTCCTGCTGCCCACATACAGCGTATTGCAGTCGGTCAGAAAAGGCTTCCCGCCCAGTTCTTTTACCACATCACCCACAACCTTCGCGTAATTCGGCCGCAGAAACGCGAGATTCCCATACTCGCCGAAATGGATCTTGATCGCCGCGTAGCGATCCTGAAAATCAATATCCCCGATCCCGGCCGTCCGAATCAGCCGGTTCAGCTTCTGTAATAAATTCTCCTGAAACGATGTCTCAAAACTGGTAAAATAAACTTTTGCCTTTTCCATAACACAGCCTCCTCAAACACAATGCAGCCGCTTCCGAAAATGTCACACTGCTCATTTTATCAGTATAACACAGACTCGCCGTTTTCCAATGAATTTTTTATGAATCTTTTGATAAAACTTTTTCAAAGGTCATCCGTCCGGGGAAATCCAAGAATGGCCCCCGTTCGAAACCGGGAGCCATTCTCAGAGTATAGGTGTATATTAATATGTTGCCTGCTTAACTGTCACTGCATAAGAAACGGTATGCCTTTATTCCCACTTAAACACGCCGCCGGTCATGGCCGGATCCACCTTCGGATACACATATTTCGCATATGCCTCCGGAATCTGCGTATAGTCAAACTCATGGCTGATCAGCGGAGTGATATCCAGCTTGCCGTAAGCGATGAGATTTAAGAATACCTGAATATCCTCATCGGAAGTCCAGACATCGGAATTCGCGTAGCGCTGCAGGTCGCGGTGCATAACCGGCGGCCAGATTCCGTCAATGAAAAGGTCTGCTCTTCTGAGCTTAAACGGCTTGGAATTTACATAAGTACCGATGAGGCTTGCGCCCTTCTGCATGATCGGGTCGTCGATCGGAGGCATCGCCTCCCCGTGTACCTGGGAAATCATAACCAGACGGCCTCTCTCACCAATCAGCTCCGCCGCCTGCATCAGCGGCCCTCGCGCGCCGGTCGCCTCGAAAATCACTGGAAGTCCGCCCCGGTTCAGCTTATTGACTTCACGCTCCAGCCCGTCCGGATCAGTCTTGGAGTTGATCGCGATATCCACGCCCATCTTTTTCGCCGCTTCCAGACGTCCGTCGTCCAGATCGGTGACAATCACGGGAAGCGCACCCGCCGCCTTCGCAACCTGAGCCGTGATCGCACCGACAAATCCCTGACCGAGAACCGCGCAGGGCTCGCCGAACTGCAAGCCGGAACGGCGCAGCGCGTACATGCCGGTATGTCCCAGATTCCAGAACGCCGCCTGCTTTAAGTCCACACCCTCCGGGCAGATGGTGCAGTTCAACTCATCCATAATCAGATACTGTGCATGCTCGCCGGTGGTAACCACATGGTCGCCGACCTTGAGTTCACGGACATCCGGGCCCACCTCGACGACCTCAGCCGTCATCGCGTAGCCGATGCTGGTGGGAAGCGGAACAATGTGCTCGCCCAGAAGGCCGTTCTCTGTTCCCGGGCTCATCGCGCTGTATTTTGCCTTTAACAATACCTGTCCCGGACCCGGCGCCGGGATCTCCTTCTCGGCAAGAACTACCTTGCCGGGCTGTGCCTGTGCATATAATGTTTTCATCTGTGCATTCCTCCTTTATCGTTATTCACTATTTCGGCTGCTGAATCAGCTCGATCAGCACGCCGTTGCAGTCGCGGATAAACATCACCGCATCGCTGCCCATGCGAACCTCATGCGCAATGTCAACGCCGTTCGCCACAAATCCCTCCTTCAGGGCATCCATATCATCCGTGGCAAAAGCCACATGCTTCGTGCCGACGGTCTGAAGGTCGGTGTTCGGGGTCAGACGGTCCTCCGGAATTTTCTTTGGCTCGTCGTACTCGAACAGCTCGATCTGATATCCGTCCTTCTCGATGAAACAGATTTTTGCCTTCAGCGGCGGGCAATAGCCGTCGTCCTTTACCAGCTCAAATCCGAGATTCTTTTTATACCACTCCAGAGACTCTTCCATATTGTAAACACTAATCCCTGTGTGGAGCACCTGCTTTACATTGCTAGCTGCCATATCAGTCACCCTCTCCTTTTCTGTGTAAATGTTGTTTCGCAAGGCCGCCGCCTTTGTTTACTAGGGATTATAACATTTCATCAAATCAGATTACATGACATTTTTTGTTAAAAAGAGGATGTTTTTTTGGTGTTGAAAACGGCCTCAGATCAGCCATGCAGGCACATACCAGTTTTTGGAATCAATCGGCAGCAAATCTTCACTCATGCAAATAACTGCACCATCGCCAATTCTGGTCTTTAAATGCTCTGCCCCTGAAAATACAGCACTTTCATCCGGATCACGCTCAATCGGTTTAAGAACAGAAAAGTTTTTCACTGCCCCTTTCGGTGCGCCGCTTTTCTTAATCTCCACAGGCGTCACCACCGCATCCTGGCTGATAATCAGATCAATCTCTTTTCTGTTACTATCCCTGTAAAAATACAATGGCGGCGTCTTCCCTGCGTTCAAATAACTTTTGTAAACCTCAGAGACAACCCATGTCTCAAAAAAAGCGCCATCCATCGCGCCTCTCTCTAAAGTCTCCGCACTGCTCCACCGGGTCAGATGTGCGCAAAGACCGGTATCCAGAAAATACATTCTCGGAGCCCGGATCACTCTTTTTAAGGCATTATTCGAATATGGCTGAATCAACGCGACAATTCCGGAAGAAACCAGAACGGACAACCAATGCTTGGCTGTCGGAGCAGAAACCCCAACTTCTCCCGCCAGAGCCTCATAATTTACATTTGTCGCAGTCCTGGCTGCGACCGCGCTCATAAAATTCAGAAAAGCGGATTCATCCGCAACCTGCGATAAGTCGCGAATGTCCCGACTAATATAAGTTTCAAGATAGGATTCATAATATTGAAACTGATCCACCGCTTCGTTTTCATATAGACGGGGCATCGTTCCTTTAAAAATCTGTCGGTATACCTCCGCTACCGTCATAGGCTTCGCCTCACCCATACGCTTCATCAAAGCTGACACATCCATCTGAAAAGGCGGAAAATGATTTCCGTGGATCTCCGCATTGCTCAACCCTGACATTCTGACAATCCCAGCCCGCCCTGCCAGAGACTCTGTCACCCGCTTCATCATATGAAATGTCTGTGGCCCGGTCAGCCAGAAATCCCCACAGCGTTTATCACGATCTGCCCGGATTTTAATATAATCAAACAACTCCGGGGCATACTGAACCTCATCAATCAGAATCGGAGGCTCATATCGCTGAAAAAAAAGATCCGGATTCGTTTTTGCAAAAGCCCGTATCGTAGGGTTATCTAATGATACAATCCTGCGCTCCCTGCCCGCCATCCTTGTAAGAAGAGTGGTTTTGCCAACCTGCCGCGGTCCGGTCACAATCAAAACAGGAAATGTCTCGCTGATTTTTCGTATTACCGGCTCCAGGGTTCGCTCGTAATACATATATCAT
>JAJQBM010000277.1:0-1633 GCA_021203285.1 Clostridiales bacterium
TTTATATCACAAATACTTATTTACATCATAAAATAAAAATTACGATGGGGCCTGTCGCGTTGATATAATGAGTGCAAACAAACCAGCGAGGAGACATCGCGGAAAAGGCGGCAAAATTATGTGGAAGAAAAAATTTACGGCAGTCCTGCTGATCGGGAGCTGCATCGCAGGCTCGTTCTGTTTTACGGGATGCGGTCAGGAAGATACGTTCGATGCCCATATTGAGGCGGGACGTACGTATCGGGAGGAGGAGGCCTATGAGGAGGCGGTCGATGAGTTTACGGAGGCGATCGCGGTCGATGCGAATGTTGTCGAGCCATACTATCTGCTGGCACAGGCATACATCGGTCTGGATGATACGGAGAGTGTGTATGAGACCTACGACACCGCGCGCGATCTGATTGTTACGACCTACGATGAATCGGACGGGGAAACACTGTTGGAAGACGCCGGAGTGCTGTATGAGGAGGCCGTCGCGTTTTACTATGAGCAGGATGACGTCGATGAGGCGGAAGCAGCCGACGCAGAGGCCGCTGTGAGACTGTCGAATGACGAGTACCAGGCACTTCAGGCCATCAGAGAGGAGTATGAGAATGCGCTGGCGGAAGCGGAGGCGGAGGCAGCCGCGGCCGCACAGACAGCATGGGCGCAGTCGTATGCGGATTATCTGGAAAATGAGGGAGCGTGGGACGCCTATTTTTACCTGATTTATTTAAATGACGATGATATTCCGGAGATTATTTGCGGGACAAGTGATACTGAAAATCCGAAGGGCGCACTGCTTTACATTGAGGATGGACAGGTAAAAGAAGTGGACATGTGGTATTTCGCAGATTATGTTGAGAACAGCGGTTATATATCATGGAGCTATGACTTTGGCGGTTTCCACAGTGAAGCAGCCGGTTATTATCTGGATGATACAGGTAGTTTACAGACAGTTTGCGCGTATGAGATTGATTGGGGGCATGATCCGGATTGGCTTACCTATACATGGGACGGAGAAGAGTACACGCAGGAAGAGTTCGACGCAAAATGGGACGCGGAAATACGGCCCATCTGGGTATCTGTGGCATCTGCGGCATCTGAGGGAGCTGACCGTATGCTATTTCTGAGCAGCGATGGCTTTTCAACGAAGGCAGTGCCGGAGCATGAGGGAGAGACCAATGCGTTCGAAACATATTCCTCATTAATGGAATACCTGAATTCCGTCACGGCGGAGTAATGCGGCAGATGTTTTGGTATCGGAAGATTCAGAAAGAGAGACCATGTTTTCATGTATAGAGTGTTTTACTCCTGCATCTCCCATGTGGGACGATGCAGGAGTATGAATCAGGATAATTTTATCTGCGACGGAAAATACAGGGAGGCGGAATCGTCCCCTGAGATGCCTCCGCTTGCAGGATTTGCCGACTCGGGGCAGATGCCTGTGTTCGGTGTGTTTGACGGCATGGGAGGCGAGGAGTGCGGGGATGTTGCAGCGCTTCTGGCGGCGAAGGGAGCGGCCGGGATCACGGTGGGCGATACCCCGACCGGAGACCTGATTGCTTTTTGCCGGAGAGCCAATGCGCAGATCTGCGGATATGCGGATCAAAATGGGATATCCGCTATGGGAACGACAGCGGCGCTTCTGGCG
>JAJQBM010000277.1:1643-5754 GCA_021203285.1 Clostridiales bacterium
GTTGCCATCTGCAATATCGGGGACAGCAGGATTTTCCGGTTGTCGAAGGGGCAGATGGAACAGCTTTCCATGGATCACGTTGGTGTGGCGCCATACGGAAGAAAGCCTCCCCTGTCGCAGAATCTCGGAATTCCGCCGACGGAGATGCTGATTGAGCCTTATGCTGCAACGGCGGCATACAGAGAGGGGGACATTTATCTGATCTGTTCGGACGGGCTTACCGATATGCTGTCGACGAATCAGATCGCGCAGGTTCTGGGTCAATATCCCATTGAAACAGCCGCCGGATGTTTGCTGGAGAAGGCTCTGGAGCGTGGCGGGAGAGATAACATCACGATCATTCTTTGCAGGACTGAGGCAAGAGGGAAATTTTCGTTTCTCGGAAAACGGCGCGGGGTTCGCGGACATTAAAGAGAGATGTGAGGGAGTTTGATATGGCGGATGGTGAGAGAAAAGAAAGTGTTTGGCCGGAATGGCAGGTAATCAGGCAGATCGGGAAGGGATCCTACGGAAAGGTTTATGGGGCTGTCCGCAATGATTACCAGGTGGAGAGCAAAGCGGCGATCAAGGTGATTTCCATTCCTCAGGATGAGACGGAATTAGATTCTTTGCGGTCGGAGGGTCTGAATCCCGATGCTACCAGGACGTATCTTCGCGAAGTGGTCAATGATTTTGTCAAAGAAATTCAGATGATGGAGACGCTGAAGGGAGTACAGAATATTGTCAGTGTGGAAGACTATCGCGTGGTTGAAAAGACAGATGCGGTCGGATGGGATATTTACATTCGCATGGAGCTTCTCACTCCGCTTTACACTTATCTGGCAGGCAAGGAGATAGATGAGGCGGAGGTCGTCCAGCTGGGGTGCGATATCTGTACGGCATTGGAAATCTGCGCCAAACGAAATATTATTCACAGGGATATTAAACCGGAAAATATTTTTGTCAACGATTTTGGCTATTTTAAACTGGGAGATTTCGGGATCGCGCGAAAACTGGAGCATATGACGGCGGGGCTGTCTCAGAAGGGGACGGCGAGTTACATGGCTCCCGAGGTGGAGAAGGGAATGTCATATGACGCAACGGTAGACCTGTATTCTCTCGGATTGGTCCTGTACCGCCTGATGAATAAAAACCGCCTGCCGTTTCTGGATACAAAAAAGCAGATCCTCAGCCCAAACGACCGTATGATGTCGATCCGCCGTCGGCTGGACGGGGAACCCTTGCCGCCGCCCTGCGACGCATCGCCTCTGATGGCGAGTGCCATTCTCTGTGCCTGCGCCCCTGATCCGAAGAAGCGGTTTGCCACAGCGGCGGCTATGAAAAACGCATTGCAGAGTGTCATGGAGGACGAGGTGAAGCAGCAAAGCGAGCCGAAGCCAGTTCAACAGAATATGAGCGATCAGCGTGACGCAACAGACGGTGAGTGGGACGAGGGCTTTACGGAAGAGGAAGCGTGGACTCGGAGAAAGCGAAAAAAACAGGAGAAAAAGTCTCAGACCCAACAGGGGAAAAAGAAGAAGCCTGTCGGTCTGATCGTGGTCTGCATTCTTGCCGTGGCGGCTGCGGCCGCCGGGTTCGGCGTATATCAGCTTCACACCATGCAGGTATCCAGATATAACAGTCTGGTGAAGGAGCAGATTGCATCCAGAGAGGACAGCGAAGCGGAGGCAGCATTATATGAAGAAGCGGTGAGCCTGATGCCGTCCGGACTGGAAAGCTATTATCAGCATGCGGCGGCACTATATGAGTATGCGCAGAGCGCGGGCGACGCCGACTATCAGGATTGCATCACTTTTATTGAGAATGAAATTCTGCAGAATGATGCGCTGGATCTGACGCAGGAGCGCATGGCGGATGTTTACGGCCTGTATGTCGCATGTTATCTGGCGCAGGAAGATTATACGGATGCCGTAACCGCATACGAATCTCTGTTTAAAATCGGCACGGAGGATGTGGTGTACTACAGAGATTATGCTGTTGCACTGGCCTGCTGCGGGAACACGGCCAAAGCAGAGAAATTTCTGTAGGAGGCGGAAACGCTGGGGCTTGCAGATGACGGACTCTATTATACAAGGCGCGAGATTGAAAAGGCAGACGGGGACGACACGGCCGCGCTGGAGGATTTTGAGAACTGCATTCGGAGCTCCGCTGATGAAGAATTGCTTGCCAGAGCATATCTGAAATGCGCAGTTATCCGCAGTGACAGTGAGAGCAGTGAATATGATCTGGAGGAAGCGAGGGAGATTCTTTTGGAGGCTTTGCAGATTCTCCCTGCAGATAATACAAAAACGGCGCAGCTTCTGCAGAAATTGATCGACACGGATATGAAGCTGGCGAATCAGTCCGCGGATAATGCAGGTACGGCATCCGTGTATCGGCAGGAAGCGATAGAAAAACTCCGTTTGGTGGAGGAGAACGGGTGGGCTACCTTTAATACCTACAATAATCTCATTGTCCTGTATCAGAAGGAGGGAAATCTGGAAGAGGCGGAGGCGGTGTTGGAAGAGATAGCGGAGGAATACGCTGCGGATTACCGCTGGTATAAGCGATATGCTTTTCTGGAGATTGCAAAGCAGCAGGAGCTGGAAACGCAGGAGCAGGATTATTCCGTGTTTGCGGAATATTACGGTGAGGCGATGGCTCTGTATGAGGAATACCTTAACGCAGGAAATGAGGCGGATGGAGAGATGGATACGCTTCAGGCTCAATATGAGAATGCAGAACGCGCGGGCTGGTTTTCCGAAAGTGAGGGGGCAGACGATGAAGTTGGATGAGATGGATTTTACAGAAAACGCGTGGGAAGCGCTGTATGATGCGGTGGACAGCTCTTATTTCAGTGATCAGGATGCAGATCTGATTTATCACACGCTGGAGAGCCGACTGCGGTTTATTCCTTTTGGTGAGTATCTGAAACGATATATCTATCGATGCGCTCAGATGGAGGAACCCTTTGAGACGGTCTCCCTGAAAGCGTATCAGCAGATTATACGGGATTCGTTTGCAGATAACCACACGCCTTGTTCTTTTACTCCGACCACGGCGAAGATGTCAGCGCTTTCCAAAAACTGGCTGACGCAGCAGACGGTAAAGCGAAATGTTGTGTTTCTGCTCGGCTTTGGATTGTCGATGAGCTCGCATGATGTGAATCAGTTTCTGACCAAGGCGCTGCGTGAGCAGGGCATCAATGCGAAAGATCCGTTTGAGGTGATTTGCTGGTATTACTATAAAAACGGGTACGGATATCTGAAGTTTGAAAAGCTCTGGCAGATTTATGAGAACACATCTCCCAATTCGCTGGATATGGCGCTTTTATATGAAGACGCCACGATCGGGGCCAGGAATACGATGTATTCCATCCATGACGATGCTGCCCTGATTGCGTTTGTGTCAAAGCTGAAGACAAAGAATAACCGGGCGAAGGGGAGTGTGACGGCACGGCGATGGTTTGACCGCCTGTATGACGAGGCGAGGAGCCTGATCGCCGAGATGTATAATGAGACGGAAGAGGAGAAACGTAGGGAATCCATTCTTGCGTATCAGCAGAAGCTTTCCGGAAACGATCGGCTTTATGATTATGAGAAACAGCAGATGCTGACACAAAAACGGGAAACACAGGTGAAATATCAGTGCGATGATATTACGGAGAGTGATATGGAGCGTGTGATCTGTGCGGCCATCCCGGTTGACCGGCACGGGAACCTGACGCCGGGAAAAGCTTCTAAATTGAATGAGCAATTTGCCGGAAAACGTTTTAGCAGGCAGCATATTCGTGATATACTGGTAAATAAGGCGGAGGCTAGTCGATTTGATTTGATTACATTGAACTTTTTTGTGTATTCTCAGAAGTCAGATTGTTTTTCCAATATTAAGAAACGATATGAAAGCTTTATTGAATCATCCAATCGGATTCTGGAAGAGTGCTATCTTGGACCTCTGTATGTGGCCAATCCGTATGAGTGCTTTGTGCTGATGTGTATTTTGTCGGAGGATCCGCTCGGTACATATGCGGATGTCTGGGAGTTATCTTATCACGCAGACTCAGAGCGGGAATAACTGGGAGACAACGGGAAAATCGGGATTACAGGAGAGAGGGACTCTCTGTGTATATTAT
>JAJQBM010000072.1 GCA_021203285.1 Clostridiales bacterium
GATCCCGTATAGACCGGAACCTGAATACTGTCAATCTTCTTTCGCGACATGGGTTCGTACTCTTCCGGCCTGTCGTATGGATACAGCAGGAAGGGAAATGTCATTCCGAGCGGATTTTTCTGCCCCTTCAAGGTAAGCAGATTATAAATGTTTTTATACATTTTATAATCCGGGTTTTCCATCGCCTGCTTCCACAGCGTCTCCTCTGGCTCCGGCAATTCCTTCGGATTTCCGACCACCATATGATCCACGCTCATGTGATCCAGATGGTAAAACAGAGTGTTCATGACCCCACCAAGATTCATCTCACGGAAAAATCCGTAACACCATCCCGGATCCTGCGGGAAAATGGCTTTCAGATGCGGCGGCTGTGCAGCAGCGGCCATCATCTGATTGGCCGCAAAATTGGACAATCCGCACATTCCCACATTTCCGTCGCACCACTCCTGCTTTGCAATCCATTCGATCAGATCATAGTGATCCCACTGTGCCTCCATCGGCGTGCCGGGACCAGATTTTCCGGCGCCTCTGGCCTGTGCCATGACGTGGACATATCCTCTGGACGTAATAAATTTGGTGTCTCCGGACTCCAGATTTCCAAACCAGAAGTGGGACCAGCTCGGCTGGGACGGCATGGAAGCCGTATACTCAGCATCCAGCAAATCTTTGTTGTGCTGGCCGAAAGACAGGATTACCGGAAACGGACCGTCCGCATCCGGCAGGTTGATATCAATGCACAGACGGCATCCGTCACGCATTTCCACATAGACATCTTTCATCCACTTCATGCCGTGATAGATGGCCGGTGCATGATACTCTTGAAACTCTTTGTACATCTTGCTTTCTCCTCTCCTTTTTTCTTTTATTGTAAAATATCAGAGCACATTTTCATCGTCTCAGACAGACTAAAAGGCAGATTAATTTGTGCACTGATAGACAAAGAGGAGTTTTTCTGGTACCATGACAAAGGGATCTCCGATTTGAGAGAAAGAAAGTAGGATAAAGATGTTTATCAACTTAAAATCTATAGAGCAGTTGTTTCGGAATCTTCCGACATTACGGCGCGAAACAGGGATTTCCGAATGTCTGACCGGCTGGCATAAGCTGCGCAACGCGGGTGAAAATTGCTTGCCGCATCTTCTGTATGTTTGTGAGTCTTTCGCTATTTCCTCCGGCATGAAGTTTGCGGATAATTCAAATATCCTCTGTATCGTGAACGGAAGTGATTCCCCTGACTCTGTCCCGGATTTTCTTCCGGATAACATTAATTTGTTGTGTATTTTCACACAAAACAAATCAACAGTTTATGACACGCTGTCTCTGTATTTCAACAATCAGTGTGCCATTGGCCTGTTTTCGGATTCACTTCTGGAAATCCTGTTTCATGAGGGCGGCATTCAGGCCATGGTCGACGGTGCATATCCTGCATTTGAAAATCCGATTTTTGTCTTTGATTCCGGATTTAATCTAATCGCCGCCAATCAAAAGGAGGCATCCAGCTCCCGTTCCGGGAAGGAGCTCATAGAAAATCGTGGATTTTCGGAGAAGGAATTTCGCATGGCTAACAGCCGCAACCATATTCATGAAAAAGTGTTGAAAAGCGATACGCCAATCCTTTCGCATAATCCGGAGCTTGGAATCGATCAGCTTCTCTGCGCCGTCGACACCGGAAAAGATATGGGCCATATCGTCATCTCCGCGACCAACCGGCCGTTTTCCGAGATTGACCGGCTGCTTTTGGTCACGCTGAAAAAATGCATCAACCAGCAGATGAAAAAAGATGAATTTATCCGGAATACAAGAGGAAATAAGTATGAATATTTTCTGAAAGACCTGTTGGACGGTAAAATTGCCACCGGGCAATCCTTTCTTGACCGCTTTAACTATATCGGAAAAGAATTTCCCGAAGAAATTTTCTGTCTTGTTGTGGAAACTGCACGCAGCTCCGATATCATCAATGTTTACCGGATAAGAAATCTTTTTGAAAAACGTTTTCCCGACTGCAAAACTCTGCTTTGGAACGCACAGATTCTTGTCCTGATGAATGCAAGTCTCCCGGAAGATTTGATATCTGCGGAAATCAAAGATGCCCGGGCAATCTGCAAAGATAATGGTCTGTTTGCCGGTCTCAGCAACCGCTTCCGCAGCATACTGGAAATCACGGAGTACCATCAGCAGGCGCTCCGCGCCATCGAGCTCGGATCCTGTGCTTCAGACAGGCCCAACCTGTTTATCTATGAAGATTATTATCTGGATCATATGAAAAACATATTTACACAAAAAGAATCCGCCGGTACCTTCTGCCATCCGAAAATGAAGCATCTGCTGGAGTATGACCAAAAACACGGCTCAGAGCTGGCCTACACACTCTATATGTACCTGACGCACGAGAGAAACCTTTCGGCAGCCGCGGCAGACATGCACATGCACCGGAATTCTCTGGTCTATCGCATTCACAGAATCCACGACATGATCGGCGATGACTATGAAAGCTATCAGGAACGGCAATATCTGATCCTCTCCTACGAACTGAACCGGAAACAGTAAAAAACAAGCCCGCACGGAAATGAAAATTTTTCAATCCGTATGGGCTCGTTTCATTCACTCAGATCTGCGCATTTTCCTACAGCTCTTCCGGGCGGATATGGAAGCCGAAGCTGTAATGCGTATCGTTCAGCCGGTACTTATCCGCTAACTGCGGTCCGCAGCTTCCGGAACCGATGCCGCTCTGGCGGTAGTCGATGCAGAAGATGGTCTGGCCGGACTTCTCCAGCTCATAGTTGTGCGCCTTTTTCGTCAGCTCCTCCGCCGTGTACTGGGAGAGGTTGAAGGAAAACGGCGTCTCGTTGTAGACGGACAGCCTATGGGTACGGTCCGCGACAGTGACATACTCACAGCCATAATGGCTGCCGTTCTCCTGCGGTCGGATATAATCCTCGTGCATCGCCGCAACGTGAGCGTCGAATTTGCCGAACCAGCTCGCCCGACGCTTGTCAATGTAGCTCTCGTAAGGGCCGTATCCGTAATACTCCACCTTGCACATGTTTTTCGGCAGGTGCAGGCGAAGGCCGAGCCGCGGAAGGTATGCCTCGTGAATCTCAAAGTTGTTCTCAATCCCATGCTGATCAAGCTTCAGTTCCGGATGATAGAAGTACGGTGCATAGATACCGCGCATCACCGCATCCCGCTCCACCTCAAAGTGCACGTCGATCGTGCCGTTCGGGCGGATGATCCACTCGATCTCAAAATCAAGATATTTCTGGCGGTACACCGGTGCCATCGCGGAACTCGTGGTGATCTTTAAGCTGCCGTCCTCCAGTGTCTCGAACGCATTGCTGTAGGTACGGGTCTGCATGCAGTCATACCCTGCCTCATACCACAGCCGCTTTACGATACGGTCATTGTCGGTCGGCGCACGCCAGATATTCAGCTCCATGGGATCATCCATAAAGCTGTGGTTTTTGTATACGATCCTGCCGATCACGCCGGTCAGGAGATTAAAGGTGTAGGAGAAATCCTCTCCCTCAATGTACACATAGCGCTCATCCTGCGTGTAGGTCACTGCCTTGTGGCCGGATTTCTCGGACGCCAGCAGCGCGGTCAGCTTCTTCGTCGGCGCATCGCGCAGGAACAACTGGTCAAAGCCGAGGTCAAAGCCCTCCTCGCGGAACGGATCCGCCTTCAGCTTGTGGGAATGGAACATCACATAGGATTTTCCCTCCATCTGCGGCACCTCGATCGGCAGTGTGACCGTTTTCTTGGTCCGCGGAGCCACATCAAGGATCTGCGGATCGCGAACCTCGCCGTTTGAGATCTCGTCACCGTCGCACCAGACAGACCATGTCAGATAAAGCGCGTCCTTCAGGTTCAGGAAATCCAGATTGTTCTGCAGGATATATTTCCCCTCCGCTGCATCCACCAGCTTCACGCGCACCGGACGATGTACGTTTTTGTACTCCCGGATACCGACGGACAATGTGCGGTCCGGATAGACCAGACCAACCATGCAGAAATTCCCGTCGTGCGGATACTCACCGACATCTCCGCCGTAGTAAAACTTCTTATGACAGCTGTTGGTCTTGCCCATGTAAACGCCGTGGTCGCACCACTCCCAGACAAAACCGCCCACATAAGTGTCATACATCTCTTCCAGCTCGTAGTAGTCCTCGATGTCTCCGGGGCCGTTGCCCATCGCATGGATGAATTCGCACTGGACAAAGGGTTTATCCGGGTTATTCTGCAGATATGCGTGCATCTCCGGGATGGAGGCATACATCCGGCTCCGCAGATCAATATTCGAGTAATCGTTCTTTCCGCCGATCGGGTTGCGCGGGCGGTGAAGAGATCCCTCGTAGTGCGTCAGACGCGTCGGGTCAAACTTCTTCGTCCATGCGAGGGCATTCTCAAATGTGCAGCCGTAACCGGACTCATTACCCATGGACCAGACCAGAACGCAGGGGCGGTTTTTGTCGCGGAGAACGCACTTCTGCACACGATCCAGCACCGGCTCCTTCCAGTCCGGATTGTCGCAGATAAACGGCGGGAAAGGATGCTCGCCCTTCTCCTCGAAAATATTGACATTGTACAGATCCACCACGCCGTGGATCTCCAGATCTGTCTCGTCGATGACATAGAAGCCGTACTCGTCGCAGAGCTCGTAGAACTCCGGCATATTCGGATAATGGCTGGTCCGGATCGCGTTGAAGTTGTGCTGCTTCATCAGCGCCATATCCTCGCGGATGTTGTTAAGCGTTACCGCGGAACCGACATACGGGTCGCTGTCGTGGCGGTTCGTTCCGCGGAAGCGAAGCTTCGCGCCGTTTAAGTAAACCACGCTGTCGACGACTTTGATCTCGCGGAAACCGATGCGATCCCGGATCACCTCGCCGTCCGTCGCAAGAATCAATGTATAAAGATACGGCTCTTCCGCATTCCAGAGCGTCACATCGGACACGGAAAACGTGATCTTGGAACCGTTCGCGCTCCCCTCCGCCACCGTGCAGCCGCAGGGAGTCATCAGACGGTAAGAAACCGGCATCTCATCCTTCGCAAACGTCAGGTCGATTGTCACATCGGCATTTTTATAATTGTCCGTGAGAACCGTCCGGGTAAAGTAATCCTGTATATAATTCTCCGGTCTGGCCAGCAGGTAGACGTCGCGGTATTTGCAGGAGCTGCTGAACTTGTCCTGATCCTCGAGATAGCTGCCGTCACACCACTGCAGAGCAAGAACAGCCAGCGTATTTTCACCCTCGCGGAGCTGCCCGGTTACATCAAACTCGCCGGTGGAATGTGAGACCTGATGGTAACCGATAAAGGTTCCGTTCAGCCAGACATAATAACAGGAGTCCACACCCTCAAAATTCAGGTGATAGGTCGCCGTCCCCTCAGCCTTGTGATAGGAAAAGCTGCGTACATACGCACCGCAGGGATTCTCATGGGGGACATACGGCGGGTCAAAGGGGAAGGGGTAACGCGTATTCGTGTACTGATGAAGGCCGTAAGCATGATCCTGCCAGTTGGACGGAACCGGTATCGTATCAAACTCATCCGTGCCGTAGCCCTCCTCATAAAAAACCTCCATGCAGTCGTAGATGCTGCTGAAATACAGGAACTTCCAGTCGCCGTTCAGCAGATAAAACCGGTCTGTCTCACGCCGGCTCTTCCATGCCGGATCCTGTGCCGGAGAAGTCGGGATGTAATACGAGCGGATCGGCTCGGAATTTACATTCAGTGTATGAA
>JAJQBM010000194.1 GCA_021203285.1 Clostridiales bacterium
GAGCAGAGCATGGTGATTCCGGAGGATATTCCGTAAAGGAGGCCGGTCAGGATGAACTGGTACTGGTTGGCCAGGGAGACGGCGGAGAGCGCATCCTGCCCGACAAATCCCAGCATAAAAACATCCGCGAAGTTCACTGCGCTAGTCAGAAAATTCTGTATGGTAATCGGAAGCACCAGCGCCAATAATGCACGGCGAAACATTTTTTTCTCGTTCATAAGTCCTCCCCTGTCTGCGTTCCGGATTATAGTGTATCCGGTAACGTGAAAAGCAGGAAATCCCTGCGAATCCAGACCAATATACTATAGAAAACGACGCCTTTCAAGTGTAAAAATAAGATTTTTCGGCGCAATATCTTGCATTAATGAGGGAGCGGCGTTAAAATACAGATAAATGAGGAAAACGGGAGGCGAAACATGGGATTATTTGGGAAAAAGGAACTGTGCCCTGTCTGCGGGAAAAAGGTGAAGGGCGATCTGGTTCTGAAAATCAAGGATAACGTGGTGTTGTGTCAGTCATGCAGTGCGCAGGTCAATATGGATGCCGCGCTGATTCCGCTCCAGACGGTCGAGGACATCCGTCAGCATCTGGTGTATCGCGAGCAGAATCAGGATATGGTAGACCGCTTTAACGTGACATGGAGTGAGCGGGTCGGCACATCCTATCTCTGTGTGGATGCCACCCGGAAGCTCTGGTACTGCACCCGGAACCGGAAGGATAAAAATCCGCCGCTTCTGAGTTATGAGGAGGTGGTGAGTGCAGTCTATCTGGAGGATGGCGAGCCTGTGGCGGAGGAGGAGAAAAAGGGTGCTTTCGGCCGGCTGTTTGGTGAAAAGACAGAGCCGAAGACCCTCCACAGCATGAAGATTCACGTCGAGGTGGACAACCCCTATACGAAGTTTATCGATGTGGAGGCGATCCCGGTGAATGAGGAGGTGCGGACGGGCACCATGTCCTACAAGTCCCACCGGCGCGCGTTAAACCGCGTGATGGAGATGATGCAGACCATGATGAACGGGAGCGAGACGCTGCCGGAGGAGGCGGCTGACATTCCGCCGGAGGTCACGGCGGAGGAGACTTTCTCGACCGATACGGCGGAGGAGTCCGCGGCGGAAGAGATTTCGGAAGAATAATTAATGTAATTGATGCGAAAGAGCGCGGGGAAATGCAAATTTCCCCGCGTTTTTGCATATGCTAAGGGGAAAACTTCTTTTTGGAGACGATGATGGATTTCGGACAGGAATATTATGAGATGTTTGGCGGAAAGGCCGGTGAGAAGATGCCGTTTTACATGGCGTATCCGATGCGGAATTCTTTTCAGGATGAAGAGGAGTATGAGAGGGACTGCCGACGCCTGCAGGCGATGTATCCGCGCGATGCCAGAAAAATTCAGGCTGCGGTGGAGTACGCGTGTGATAAGATGGAATACGAGGGCAGCATGATGTTTGACGAGTACCCGGACCGGCTGCTGTTCGCTCTTCTTTGCCGGAATATTTACCGGCAGCTTACGGGGGACGACGGGACGCCGGCGGTGTCTCCGGACCGCGATGATCCGTTCCTGCAGATGGTCGAAGTGATGCTGTCGCAGGAGATGTACCGCCGCCGCTGTCGGCGCTATCGTTGCCGCAGGTGGTATTGAGGGGAAAGTTTCGGATTACGGCTTGTGGTTTTGAGCAAAAGGCTTTACAATGTGATTCAAACTGATGCGTACAAAAGCGGTTGTTTTGAAAGGATGAGCGGAATGATAAAACCCTGGAGACAGGCGATTATTTTAATAGTAGTGTTTTTTGCCGGGATTTTTGTGTTTGAACGGCTGACCTATCATGAGGCGCAGGATATGACTGCGGATATGGCGGAGGCGACGCTGCCAGTGTTGTACCTGATGGAGTGGGAGGAGCGGGTGAATGAGCTCCACGCCTACACGGTGGAGATGGACGCTACCTCTGTCCGGGACACCATCACGCCGGTAGAGTCCGGCGGTTCCATGACGGTCAGTGTGGATTCCTACGGCAGCCGGGTTACGTCTGTCCGCTATGAGGTGAGGAGCCTGGATACCACCCGCCTCGTGCAGGAGTCGGAGGCGGAGAATCTCTCCGCGACGGATGATCTTGCCACGGCGGAGCTGCCGATTCAGAACCTGTTGACGGAGGGCGAGGAGTATCTGCTGATCATCGAGGTGACTACCGACGGCGATCCCTGCTGGTTTTACACCCGGATTATTCAGGAGGACAACAGCTATATCACGGAGTGTATTGCGTTTGTCCGGGAATTTCACGAGATCACCATGGATAAAGACCGGCAGGCGGAGCTGGCCGACTATATGGAGCCGGACGCCTCTGCGGACAACACGACGCTTCAGACGGTGACCATCAATAACAGTCTTTCCCAGGCCTGCTGGGGTGAGATGGAGTGGACAGAGGTTACGGAGCCGACAGTTTCCATAAAGGAGCTGAATGACACCTATAATGTGATCCTTCTGACCTATATTTTCTCCTCTGAAAACGATGCGGGCGATACGGAATACTACAACGCGGAAGAGTATTACCGTGTGCGGTATGGTACGGAAAAAATGTATCTCCTGAGCTTTGAGCGGACCGTGGAGGAGATTTTTCAGGGGGAGAGCAGCGAGATCGACGGGGATTCACTCATTCTCGGTATCCGCTCATCGGATGTGGATTTTATCGCAAATGAGACGGGAACCGTGGTTTGTTTTGTCCAACAGGGAGAGCTTTGGAGCTACAATACGGATAGCAACAGTCTGACGCAGGTGTTCAGTTTCCGGACATTGGGTGAGACGGATGTCCAGGAAAACTATGACGAGCATGACATCCGCATCATCCGTGCCAGCGAGAGCGGGAACGTGGATTTCATCGTCTACGGATATATGAACCGCGGGGAGCATGAGGGCGAGGTCGGAATCAGCGTCTGTTATTATGATAATTCCACCAATACGGTGGAGGAAAAGCTGTTTATCCCGTCCGCCGATTCGTATCAGATCATGAAGGAAGAGATCGGTCAGGCCATGTATATCTCGAATTCCGACCAGTTTTGCCTGACGATAAGCGGTCAGGTGCACTGTATTGATCTGGGAACGCTGGAGGACTCTGTTTTTATCTCCAGCCTCACGGATGATAACTATGTCACAACCGACGACGGCAGATATCTCGCGTGGACGGAGGGGGACGTCTCGGAGGCGACGGTGCTGTATCTGACTGATCTGGAAACCGGTACGACGGTTGAGATTGAGGCGGAAGCCGGTTATGTGATCCGTCCGCTGGGATTTATGGATACGGACTGTGTTTATGGGCTGGCTCCGGCGGAAAATCTCTCCGGGGAATCGTCGGTGTTTGCCATGAGCCGGCTGGTGATCGTGGATGCGGCGGATTCCGGTGCGGAGGTTTTGAAGACCTATGACGCCGACGGGTCATATGTGACGGCCGAGACGATAGAGGACAGCAAAATTTATATGGAGCTGATGATATACAGCGACGGGGCATGGTTGGAGACCACGGCGGATACGATTTATAACCGCGATATGCAGGAGGAGGAGACCGTGTATGTCGCGGAGGTTACATCCGGGGATCGGCAGACGGTTGTGACGATACAACTGGCGCAGCAGGCATCCGGGACGGTGAGCCTGCGGACGCCGAAGCTGATTATCCCGGAGGAGTCTGTCACGCTGGAGATGGCGGATTCCGGTGAGGGCAGCGCGTATTATGTCTATGCGAATGGGAGAGTGATGCTCGGGACGGACAGCATCGCAGAGGCAGTCATCAGTGCAGATGAGAACCGCGGCGTGGTGATTTCCAGAGACCAGACCTATCTGTGGAAGCGCGCGAAAGCCGCGTCCCGGTCGCTTACCGTGACGGCAGGGGAGGGAAGCTCCTCCCAGGCGATGGCCGTGTCGATCCTCCTGCGCAGGGTCAATGTCTCGGTTGATGCGGATGCCCTGCTGGCAGCAGGGGAATCGGTCTACGAGATTCTGAGTGAAAATGTTTCCGGAGGAGCAGCCTATAATCTCACCGGCTGCAGTCTGGAACAGACGCTGTATTTTGTGGGAATCGGGTATCCGGTCTATGCGGTGCAGAACGGGCAGGCGGTTTTGATCACCGGTTACACGGAGAGTACGGTCACGATCTACGACCCGCTGACGGACAGCAGCGATACCGCGACGATCACGGCGGCGACGGAAGCGTTTTCGGCGGGCGGGAATGTCTTCTATGTTGTTGCGGAGTGATTTCCTCAGGTGTTTTTACAGGCGGGAAGGAGACTCCGCCTTGGCGCACTGCAGGAGAAAATGATAGCGCATCTGTGCGGATTTCAACTGATAGATATAGCAGTCGACCAGATCCAGGTCGAGTGCGTGGTCAAGATTTTTGTATGCGCTGTCCAGCTCGATCTGTGTCTGGCGGATTGCCTCCGCGATGGATGGGGATTCCGGCACACGGCCGGTTCGGATAAAGTGTTTCATTCTGGTCTGCCTCCGGATTTTGGGGTGGAAAAATTATACTGCTATAAGTATAGGCTCTGCTGCGAAAATTATTCATGTCTGTGTATTCTTTGCCCCGGGAAACCGGGACATAAAAATTGCACAAAAATCATATATTTCACCAAAGAAAAAACAGGATAAGCGTATGGACACAAAGCTGGGAATCGCCGTGATCGCCGGGGTCTGCATTTTCATTCTCCTGATCGGTATTTTAAAGAGAAAATGGGAGATTTTGCTGAATTTTGCGACGCGCTCGGTCGTCTGCTTCATCGCGGTTTATTTCATCAATTCCTTTCTGGCGTCGCGGGGCGTGGAGGTTGCCGGCGGCTTTAACCTGATCAGCCTTTTGACATTCGGAAGCCTTGGTTTTAGCGGGATGACGGCGCTGTACGGGATTTTATTGCTTCAACTATTGTGAAATTGCACAAGGCAAAAATTCGGGCAAAAAATGGGTATGGACAGGAGAAAGTGCCTGCGGTATAATCCAAATCACCAAAAACAGACAAGCATTTTCTCGGCAATGGCCGGGTCTCAGACAACTCCGGAATCGTCTGATGTCGTGTTTTCGTATTTTTCAAAGAATTTTCAGAAATGAATCGGGCTTTACCCCGAAAACAGAAACAAAATATCGTTACTTATTTTAGATAGCATGATCCGTAAAAAGAGATGTGGGGGTGGATGTATGCGTGAAAATGCTATTGTCATCGGCGGATTTGAACCGTCTTATATGAGGAAGCTGGCGCTGTATCTGACATCGCGTCTGGGCGCGCAGATTCAGGTGGGGCTGGCGGACGATCCGCAGGCTGTCCGGTCGGAGGAGGACCATGTTGTGTGGGTCGGGTCGGAAGCGTTTCTCGCGCGGCTTCGGGAGCGGGAGGAGGCGCCGCCGTGCATTCTTCTGTCGGAGAACCGGGAGGAGGAAGACGCCGTTTGGCGTTACCAATCCTGTGAAAAGCTGTATCAGGGAATCATGACGCGGTATCGGCAGATGAACCGTGTTATGCCGGTCGTGGCAGCCCGGACGAAACAGAAGTGGATTGTGGTCACGAGTGATCAGGGGATGCCCGCACTCCTTGTGTTTTCTCTGGCCTGTGCCCAGATTCTGGGCGAGAAGGAGGGGGTTTTGTTCCTGAATTTCTCAGAGTGCTGCGGGATGGAGCGGCTGTTTCTTCTGGAATCCGGGGCGGATCTGACCGATCTCTTCG
>JAJQBM010000095.1 GCA_021203285.1 Clostridiales bacterium
GTTGGTGATTGTGGTGCTGATAGCCTATATTTATCCTGCTGTTTTTTCCTATGACCGGTTCGGCAATCTGATGAATTCATCGGCGAAGCATCTGTCTCCGGCAGCGGCGATTCAGCAGTTCGGTTTCAGCATTCATTACATTCTGGGAACCGGGGCTTCCGGACAGTCCACATTTGACGCGGTCTGGTACGGCGCGCGGATCTCCATCTCGCTGGCGTTTGTCTGCGCCGCCATCAATATGACGGTCGGCGTGGTTGTCGGAGCGGTCTGGGGTTTCTCCAAGAAAGTGGATATTGTCATGACGGAGGTTTATAACATCATTGGAAATATTCCATATGTCCTGCTGATTTCGGTTATGGTTATGCTGTTTTCTGCCAGCTTCTGGACGATGGTGCTGGCGATGACGGTCACCGGGTGGCTCTACATCGCATATTTCATCCGGACGCAGGTTATCATCATCCGTGACCGGGAATATAATCTGGCCTCCAAATGTCTTGGAACCGGAACGGTGAAGATTGCGTTGAAGAATATTCTTCCGTTTATGACATCCATCATTGTTACGCTGCTGGCGACGGAGCTTCCGTCCTATATCTCCTACGAGGTTTTCCTCTCCTACATCGGCATGGGCCTGTCGGATATGTCTCTGGGCCGTCTGATCTACGAGGCGGAGAGCGCCATGGTCACACCGGGGTGGCAGTTTGAGTTCTGGAGCCCGGTGGCGGTGGCATCCATCATCACGATCGTGCTCTACGTCGTGGGACAAAATCTGGGCGATGCCTCAGATCCGAGAACACATATGTAGGAGGGACGCCATGGAAGAGAAAAAAGTTTTATTATCAATTAAGGACTTAGAGGTAAAGTTCCGGGTGCGCGGGCGTATCCTGACCGCGATCCGAAATGTATCTCTGGATATTTACGAAAACGAATCCATTGCCATCGTGGGCGAGTCCGGCTCCGGAAAATCGGTTTTCACGAAGACCTTTGCCGGAATGCTGGACAGCAACGGATTCATCTCCAACGGACGGATTATCTTCAACGATGAGGAGCTGATCCGTCAGGTTGAGCCTATCACACCGGACACGCAGAAACTGATGGACGATTCTATCGAGCGGCTGAACGCAAACGCCAACCTGCAGTTCGGCGCGGCGACTTACCGGGAAATGCTTGAATTGGAGAGTGAGTACCGCGAGAAGACCATGCCGGATGAGAAGGGGAAGCCGACGCAGACGCCGGATTCCGCATGGCTGGCCGCATATAATGAGAAAAAGGCGGCTTTGCAGGCGCAGTATAATCAGGAAATCGCAGCGCCGATCACCGAGGAGATGAAAGAAATAAACCGCCTTATCGCGAAGGAGATTCACCTCTCTGTCGCGCGGTTTGCAAAGCGCAAGAGGAGAAAGCGGGCGCACGCGATCATCGAGGCATTTAAAAAGGCGATGCAGCTCGGACTGGATCTGAGTGACGAGGATGTCCGGACGAAGGTCTTCGAGGAAGTGACATTCCGCGTGGCTTACGTGGATGAGACCGAGACGGAGCTTCACGGCACCTGCATCCTGAATCTGGCGAAGGTGCAGGATGAGCGCGACTGGGGGCAGATCCGCGGGAAGAAGATTTCCACGGTTTTCCAGGATCCGATGACCTCCCTCGACCCGATTATCACGATCGGCAAGCAGATCACATCCATCATCATGAAGCACCAGCAGTGCTCTGAGGTGGAGGCGCGGCGGCGTGCCATCGAGATGATGGATAAGGTGGGCATCCCACATCCGGAGGCGCGGTTTGATGACTATCCGTTCCAGTACTCCGGCGGCATGCGGCAGCGTATCGTTATTGCGATTGCGCTTTCCTGTCAGCCGAAGATTCTGATCTGTGATGAGCCGACCACAGCGCTGGATGTGACCATTCAGGCGCAGATTTTACAACTTATTAAGGATCTGCAGAAGGAGTTTAACTATACGACCGTGTTTATCACGCACGATCTGGGCGTTGTGGCGAACATCGCGGACCGTGTAGCCGTGATCTATGCGGGTCAGATCGTGGAGCTCGGCACGGTGGAGGAGGTCTTTTATGATCCCCGCCATCCCTACACATGGGCGCTGCTGTCCTCTTTGCCGCAGCTGGCGGAGAAGAACACAAAGCTGTACTCGATCACCGGTACACCGCCGTCTCTCTACAATGAGATCAAGGGCGATGCCTTTGCCCCGCGGAATCCGTACTGCATGAAGATTGATACGCTGCTGGAGCCTCCGATGTTTCAGGTCACCGACACGCATTACGCCAAGACCTGGCTGCTGGAGGAGAATGCACCGAAGCTGGAAAAGCCGGAGGGCATTCACGATATCCATAGGAAACTGACTCACGCATTTAATATACAGGAGATTTGAACGTGCCGACATCAAACGAACAAACAAAAAAGAAAATATCGGGTTCGTCCGGCGTCCTGCCGGAGCATGGCCCCATCGATGAAAATGGCAGAGAAATCTTACTGTCAGTAAAAAATATCGATATTACTTTTGGAAAGGGCGACACTGCGGTAAAAGCGGTGAAAAACGCATCCTTTGACATTTACAAGGGCGAGACCTTCTCGCTGGTCGGTGAGTCCGGTTCCGGCAAGACTACGATTGGCCGGGCAGTGATCCGCGTCAACCCGTTGTCCGCCGGTGAGATTCAGTACAAGGGAACCCGCATTTCCGGGAAGATTTCCCATGCGCTGGACCGCGAGGTGATCCGGAATATCCAGATGGTTTTCCAAGACCCGGCCGCATCCTTAAACGAGCGCGCCACGGTGGACTACATCGTGTCCGAGGGACTCTACAACTTCCATCTGTACAAGGATGACAAAGACCGCGAGCAGAAGGTGGAAAACATGATCAACGAGGTCGGCCTGCTGCCGGAGCATCTGACCCGGTATCCCCACGAGTTTTCGGGCGGACAGCGGCAGAGAATCGGTCTGGCCAGAGCGATGGTCATGGAGCCGGAGCTGGTCGTGGCAGATGAGCCGATCTCTGCGCTGGACGTGTCGATCCGCGCGCAGGTGCTGAACCTGCTGAAAAAGTTCCAGGAGGAGAAGGGCACCACCTATCTCTTCATCGCCCATGATCTGTCGATCGTCCGCTTTATCTCGGATCGGATCGGCGTCATCTACAAGGGAAATATCGTGGAGGTGGCGGAGGCCGAGGAGCTGTTTGACTATCCGCTGCATCCCTACACGCACTCCCTGATCTCTGCGATCCCGATTCCGGATCCGCAGCTTGAGAAAAACAAGGTACAGTATATCTATGATCCGTCCATCCATGATTACAGCGAGGATCAGTCGGAGTTTGTCAACATCGGCCATGACCACTGGGTCTTGGGCAACAAAAAGGAGATCGAGGAGTACAGGGCGATCCGTGAGAAGGGTGAGCCGATCAAAGCCATCACGATCTCAAAGACCGGCGCGGGCTTGGACTGCGGCGCGCATCAGGTGGAGCTGGACAAAGCGGAGCAGGAGTTTTTGAAAGCGCCCGTCCATGATACCGGAAACATTTTGTACGGGATTCTCTCTTTCTTTATCCCGATCCTCGGCGCGATTCTCGCGGTCGCGTTCCGGAAGAGGCTGTACCTGCGCAACCGCAGGGTCTGCAGGAAGGGGGCCATCGCGGGCCTGATCTTCTATATCGTCATTGCGGCGATCTTCCTGTTACTATTATTGCTGGTGATCGTGTGATGAAAACTACCTGAGAAGGGTGTTGTAGTATATGCTCAGGATGTAAAAGATGACCGGGATATGTTTTCAGGTGACTTTGTAGGGACGTTTTTAGCTGAGACGAAATCCATCGCTTACGGAGCCTTAGACGCGAAGGCTATCCTGAGCGTCTTAGTCGGAGTTGGCGATTAGTTTGTCGAAGCGTTGTCCCGGTCACCTTAAAACATATCCCGGTCATCTTTTGTATCCGTCTGTAATTTGGCTTTATAGAAAGGAGATTCCGCATGGGACGCACAGTGAACACAAAACGCACACCGCCGCGCCCGAAACCGGTAGAAAAAGTAGAATTGTCAGAAAAGCATCTGAAGAGAAGGCTCGTTCTGACAATTCTCTTTCTTTTACTGGGCGCGGGCGCGATCGTCTACGGGTTTATGCAGTTTTTGTCGGGTGATGACGACGCGGGCTGGACAGAGATCGAAGCGAATACTACCTCCGATGAGCTTAGCTGCAGCGAGGACTTTGTTTTCCTCTATGAGTTGGGCGCGGGGGATACGGCCTCTTTGGCGGAGAATAAGGCTTTAAAGAGCCTGTACACCGATCTGGCAGTGGAAATATACAAGGTTTATGATGTGGATTATATCTATGACGTTGTGGGAAATGTCTGCAGCATCAACCAGAACCCGAATGAGACCGTGACCGTGGAACCCGCCCTGTACGCAGCGCTGGAGACCGTGCAGGAGTACGGCGACCGCAGCATTTATCTGGGGCCGGTGTATCAGATGTATGACAGTCTGTTCTTCTGCGGGGATGATTCCCAGACCGTGGATTATGACCCGTACCAGAACAGTTATCTCATGGAATATTACGGAGAAATCGCCGCTTATGCCTGCGATCCGGATTCCGTGGATATCGAACTGCTGGGAGACAATCAGGTGCGCCTGTCCGTCTCGGAGGACTATCTGTCCTATGCCGAAGAAAACGGAATCACCGATTATATCGACTTCTCATGGATGACAAACGCCTTTATCATCGATTATCTGGCGGATTCGCTGATTGAGAACGGTTACACCCACGGCTGCATTACCAGTTATGATGGATTTGTGCGCAATCTGGACGACCGCGGGGTCTCCTACTCCTTTGCTATTTACAGCCGGAGCGGAAACGAAATTGATCAGCCGGCAATTCTGCAGTACACCGGCGCGCAAAGCATGGTCTGCCTGCGAAACTATATGATGTCAGAGAAAGACATCTACCATTACTACGAGATGGACGACGGAGACATTCGGACACTCTATCTGGATCCCGCAGACGGTCTGTGTAAAAGCGCAGTCAACGATCTGGTCTCCTACTCAGAAAACAAAAACTGCGCGGAAACCCTGTTGTCCGTCAAAGGAATCTATATCGCGGAAGAACTGGATGCGGACGCGCTGGATGCGCTGGCGGAAGACGACGTTTATTCCGTTTATGCGTGGGAAGGGGAGCTGACTTATAATGATTCAAAACTGACAGCGGAAGTATCTGAAGGTGGGGTGGTATACCTGATGCGTTAAGTATTGGTTTACTTACCGAAAAGGTCGCTGTGAGTACCGGTACGGGACAGTGTCAGAACCAGAATATCATCATCTATACGATATATGAGTAACCAGTCGGGGAGGATGTGGCACTCTCTGTGCCCCACCCACTCCCCAGTCAGCTCATGGTCTTTGTATTGTTCTGGTAATGTTTCTCCATATGATAATTTCCGGATGATGTTATCTAACAAGTCGATGTTCAAATGTCGTTTTATGGCCAGTTTATAGTCTTTTTTAAATCTTGTAGTCCAGACGATTTCCCGTTTCATTTTTATATCCATTCCTTTCGCGTTTTTGACGCTCAAGGCACAAAACGTT
>JAJQBM010000014.1 GCA_021203285.1 Clostridiales bacterium
GGCGGAAGGTCGAGAGGAAGCTCGTAAGGAAGTTCGTGAGGAAATGCTTCTCGACAAGGTTCGTCGAAAGTTAGACAGGCACCTTTCGGTCGAGCAGATCGCAGATGCTCTTGAGGAATCGCCGGAGCGTATTCAGGAGCTGATCCGAAAGCTGGATTGAGCGGTGTTTTGAATGGTAATTTCATGCAGGGGGATAGATTTTTGACTGACCAGAGTAAAATTCGCAATTTTTGCATTATTGCACATATAGACCACGGCAAATCTACGCTCGCGGACCGCATTATCGAGATGACCGGCCTTCTGACCAGCCGGGAGATGCAGGCGCAGGTTCTGGATAATATGGATCTGGAGCGGGAGCGCGGCATCACGATCAAAGCGCAGACGGTCCGCATCGTTTATCAGGCGAAAGACGGGGAGGAGTATATCTTCAACCTGATCGACACTCCGGGTCATGTAGACTTTAATTATGAGGTGTCCCGCAGTCTGGCAGCCTGTGACGGGGCGATTCTCGTTGTGGATGCGGCGCAGGGCATTGAGGCGCAGACATTGGCGAATGTCTATCTTGCGCTTGACCATGATCTGGATGTGATGCCGGTGATCAACAAGATTGACCTGCCGAGCGCGGATCCGGACCGGGTGGTGAACGAGATCGAGGATGTGATCGGCATCGAGGCGCAGGATGCGCCGCGGAGCTCGGCCAAGACCGGCCAGAACGTGGAGAAGGTCTTAGAGCAGATCGTAGAGAAGATCCCGGCTCCGGGCGGAGACCCTGAGGCGCCGCTGCAGGCGCTGATCTTTGATTCTGTCTATGATTCTTATAAGGGCGTGATTGTTTTTTGCCGCATTATGGAGGGAACGGTGCGCGCCGGCACGCCGATCCGCATGATGGCGACGGGCGCACAGGTTGACGTGGTGGAGGTCGGCTACTTCGGGCCGGGACAGTTTATCCCCTGCGAGGAGCTCTCCGCCGGTATGGTCGGCTACATCACGGCCAGCATCAAGAATGTCCGTGACACCCGGGTGGGCGACACGATCACGAACCGGCTTGCGCCCTGCAAGGAACCCCTGCCCGGATATAAAAAGGTCAATCCCATGGTTTATTGCGGCATGTATCCGGCGGACGGGGCGAAGTATCCGGATCTGCGGGATGCGCTGGAAAAGCTGCAGTTAAATGACGCCTCCCTCTTTTTTGAACCGGAGACATCCATTGCGCTGGGCTTCGGATTCCGCTGCGGATTTCTGGGACTGCTCCATCTGGAGATCATTCAGGAACGATTGGAACGGGAGTATAATCTTGATCTGGTGACGACAGCGCCGAGCGTGGTGTACCGTGTTCACAAGACGGACGGGACCATGATCGAGCTGACAAACCCGTCCAACCTGCCGGAGCCGACGCAGATCGAGTACATGGAGGAGCCCATGGTCAGCGCGGAGATCATGGTGACGAGCGAGTACATCGGCGCGATCATGGATCTCTGTCAGGAACGCCGCGGCACCTACATCAGCATGGAGTACATGGAGGAGACGAGGGCGCTGATCAAATACGACCTCCCGCTCAATGAGATTATTTACGACTTTTTCGATGCGTTAAAGTCCCGGGCGCGGGGCTACGCTTCGTTTGACTATGAGATGAAGGGCTATGCCCGCTCGGAGCTGGTGAAGCTGGATATCCTGATCAACCGTGAGGAGGTGGATGCTCTCTCCTTCATCGTGTTTGCAGGGAATGCCTACGACCGCGGACGGCGGATGTGCGAGAAACTGAAGGCGGAGATTCCGCGCCATCTTTTTGAGATTCCCATTCAGGCGGCGGTCGGCGGCAAGATTATCGCCCGCGAGACGGTCAAGGCTATGCGGAAGGATGTCCTTGCCAAATGCTACGGTGGCGATATCACCCGAAAGCGGAAGCTGCTGGAGAAGCAGAAGGAGGGCAAGAAGCGGATGCGCCAGGTGGGCAATGTGGAGATCCCGCAGAAGGCTTTCATGAGTGTGCTGAAGCTGGACGAGGACTGACACATATTTATTGTTAGAGATTGAGAAACGAGTGTTACGGACGAAAAAGCGGCAGCGTGAGGAAAGTTGTCATGATGCCGGGGAGAGACAGACATGCGCGATCTGGAATTGTATGTACACATTCCGTTCTGTGTGAAAAAATGTGAATATTGTGATTTTTTGTCCGCTCCGGCGGAGTGGTCGGTGCGTGTCGCCTATGTGGATCGGCTGGTGGAAGAAATCATTGCCCGCGCGCCGGATTTTCGTGACTGCAGGGTGACGAGCATTTATATCGGCGGCGGGACGCCGTCGATTCTGGAGCCGCGTTATCTCGCGCGCCTGATGGGCGCGCTGTCCGGAAGCTTTCACATTGACCCGGAGGCGGAGATCACGATGGAGTGCAATCCGGGCACGCTGACGCCGGAGAAGGCCCGCGCGATGCACGAGGTTGGCATCAACCGTTTAAGCATCGGTCTTCAGTCCGCGAACGAGAAGGAGTTAAAGCTGTTGGGCAGGATTCACACCTACGAGGATTTCCTGCGGACCTTTGACGAGGCCCGGAAGGCCGGTTTTACTGATCTCAATGTAGATTTGATGTCCGCGCTTCCCTGCCAGACGGTGAAAAGCTGGGAGGACACGCTGCGGCAGGTGGCGATGCTGAGGCCGGAGCACATCTCGGCCTACAGCCTGATCATCGAGGAGGGAACGCCGTTTTACACTCGTTTTCACGAGGATGAGATGGTGCGCGACGCGGGCGGCGAGCCGTTGTTTCTGCCCTCCGAGGAGGAGGAGCGGCGGATGTACGAGCTGACGCAGGAGTATTTAAATAGCCGCGGATACCGGCGCTACGAGATCTCCAATTACGCGAAGCCCGGACATGAGTGCCGCCATAACATCGGCTACTGGATCGGGCAGGAGTATCTGGGATTGGGACTCGGCGCCGCATCCCTGATCGACCACACCCGTTTCCAGAACACGTCGGATCTTGCGGAGTATATGGAACAGCCCTTTGCCCGTCAGGACGATGTCCGGCTAGACCGGAAAGAGCAGATGGAGGAGTTTATGTTCCTCGGTCTGCGGATGATGGCGGGCGTGTCCCGGCAGGACTTCGCAGACCGTTTCGGCACGGAGATCGAGAAAATCTACGGGCCGGTGCTGCAGAGCCTGGAGCGCGACGGCCTGCTGGCCGCGGACGAGGGGCGGATCTTCCTGACCCCGCGGGGGATTGATGTCAGTAATTCCGTTTTTGCGCAGCTTTTATTGGACTGAACAAGAGACGTAGGCGATGTGAACAGAAAGAACCTGTAAATATATTTTTGGGAGGAAAAAAGGAATGGACAAATTTGTACTGAATGTGATCCACCGTCCGGAGATGGTGCCGGAGTATTCGGCGACGGTGACCGGTCAGGGGAAGGAGGAGGACATCGGGGATACCGCCCTGCTGACGGAGTCTCTGGATATCTTCAAGACACAGCAGAGGATCGCCCATGAGAATGGCCTGAAGGTGACGATCCAGATGACCTACGCGTCGCTGTTTAACGACGAGGCGGTCGAGATTGCGAAGCATGACCATGCGGAGTACGGCGACGAGATCGCGCTCTCTCTGCTGGGTCTGCCCTGCGAGGAGTTCCGGGAGAAATACCAGACCAAGGATTTCTGCATCTGGATGTTCTCGATGGAGGAGAAAAAGGCCATTGTCAACGATGTGTTCGAGAAGTTCCACGACCGCTTCGGGTTTTATCCGGAGTCGACGGGCTCCTACTACATGGATGCGGATCTGATCAACTATATCAAGGAGAAATATCCCACGGTGAAGTGCGCGATCGCGACCTGCTGGGAGGAGGGGCCGAAGGCCTACCACACCTGCAACAACTCCTGGTACACGCTGTTTGACGGCGGCCCGTGGAATCCGTGGATTCCCTCAAAGCAGAACACGCACGCACCGGCAGCCAACGAGGCGGAGGACAGCGGCATCGTGGCGATCCCGCACCTTTCGCGTGACCTGATCGCCTGCTACGACGGAAACGGCTCCAATTTCGGCACGCACCCGCAGAACGTGCTCCGCGGCATGATCTATGACACGAAGACATGGGAATATCCGTACCTCTACAACCTGATCGACCAGTACCGTTCTCTGGAAAAGTACAATAACGGCTATGCTTACAACATGATGTTTGTCGGGCCGGGCTGGATGAACAAGATGGGGCGGTGGGAGGCTCCCTATGAGCTTCTCGTGAAGTCCTACACCGACGGGTGCAAATATTACAAAAAGCTTAAGGATGAGGGTCAGTTGATCGACATGACGATGTCCGAGTTTGCCGATTATTACCGCGAGAAAAAGACTTACACGGAGCCGGAGTGTGCACTGTGGCGCGACATTCTTTACGGATCTGACAAGCAACTGTTCTGGTACTGCGACCCCTACATGCGCGCCTGCGTCAACATGGATCAGGGCGGCGCGATCGTCGACCTGCGCCCCTATGCGGCGAAGCTGGAGTGGCCGGTCGGCATCGGGACCAAGCATGTGCAGGACGCCTCCTATCCCTTCCTGATTCAGGAGAAATACCGGGCGGGTTATTTCACCCACTATGCCGGGGAGGGAACGCTGCGCAGCGCGAAGCTTTCCTATAAGAGCGAGGAGGTTGATCTGGCTCTTTGCCGGACGAAGGCGCATTTCTCGCAGGAAGGGAAGACGCGGATTCTGACGCTGGATCCGGTGACGGTGGAGTTCCGCGGCCTGTCCGTGACGATCCAGACGAAGGAATATTTTGAGGAGGGCTCCTCCGCGATCAAGATCGAGCGGAATATCCTCGAGATCACCGACCCGACCGCTGAGGTGACGCTCAATGAGTATATGGTGGCCTGCTACGGCACGACGGAGTATCCGGAGGATATGACGGGCATCACCTTAAAGTGCGAGGGCGCGGATGAGAAGGTGATTTCCTACGAGTACCGCTGCCGGGAGGCTTCCCTGCCGGGCGCGTCCGCAGTGAGCGCGACGATCCCCGCCATCGAGACGAAGGTTTCCCTGGCCGCTTCTGATGCGGCGGCGGAGGGCTACATCCGGGAGGGCTACGCGTTTTCGCCGATGTTTACGTTGGGATATAAGAAAAATATTGCGGATAAGGAGGTCTTTGCGACATGGCTCAATCTGGAAAAGGCAAATTAAATTATCGCTGCCCGTCCTGCTTTATGCGGGATCTGGATATTGATATGTTTTATGATAAGGACAAGGGGGAGTATTACTGCATCCGCTGCCAGTATACCGGGACGGAGAAGGACGTGCTGGAGAAAAATGAGATGGTACGGTTTCGGTATCGCGCGATGGGGAAGCGGTTCACCAAATTCGACTTTAATTAATGGAGATTGCGAACCCTGTATAGTATGACCGACACGTGGGAGAAACGAATGTACCGCGGGCACGCGCGCGCTAGACGCTCAGCTCCGTGCCGGAGCAAGCCGAGCAAAAT
>JAJQBM010000180.1 GCA_021203285.1 Clostridiales bacterium
TCCACCTCTGCGGCCTTTGCCGCCGCATCCGCCGCCTGAACCGCCGCACAGAGCGAATAGGTCTCCATGATGCCCAGCGCCTGCAGGCGATCCACGATGGTACACGCGGAAATCGCCGGAGCGACCTGCGGGTCGACATTCGGTATGACAAGGCTGTCGATCAGAAGGCTTTCGGCAGCCTCCCGTCCCACCTCCACGGAGGAGCGGACCGCAGCCACCTCGCCCGTGACGACGATGTAATATTTGCCTGCGCAGACACAGCCGGCGCCGACCAGCTCTACATCGGCCGCCTTCAGCATGGCATCGCAGGCGAGCATGCCTGTGGGAATGCTCATGATCTCATTCATCCCAATCGCGCTCATAATCTCACTTCCTTATCTCTATTTCCTGATCTGTCACCCGGGTAACCGTCCCGTCGATGGAAGCGTGGATCCGTGCTCCCATCCCCTGCGGCTCCGCAATCAGATCGCCTTTGTGTACCCGCTGCCCTGCCTGTACCACCGGTTTGTCCGGTGCGCCGATATGCATCCGCAGCGGTATCCGGGCCTCATCGCAGTCCACGAATCCGGCCATCGGGGCATCCCGGTCGAACTTTTTCAGGTCGAGCCGCTGCAGGAGCCGCTCCGTGGGCACCCGCTTGTTCTCAATCCCGCTGTCCGCCTTGTATTTTACTTCCTTCACCGGCCGGACACCGTTCTTCTGCAGCGCACCCTTCATCTCCTGCATCACCTTGCCGGGCTTTAACCCAAAATTGCAGGCGTAGTAGGTACAGACGCCGCAGTCACAGCAGGAGAAAATACCGTTTACCCTGCCGAGCAAAGTGCCGTTTCCGGAAGCAAACGCCCGTATCGCCTTGTGCGGCTGCACATCCAATCCCATGGCGTTTCTGGGGCACATCTGCGTACACATAGAACATTGGCAGCAGACTGCCCGCGCCAGAATGGCATCCCGCTCTCCCAGCATCTTCTTTGAGAGAATGGTGTGTCCCTTCGGAATCGCCAGAAGCCCGCCGGTCGTTTTCGTCACCGGTTCGGACAGGTCATCGGTCACACGCCCCATCAGGGGACCTCCGATGATGTAGGTACAGTCGCCCACCGGGCCGCCCGCCGCATCCAGAAGAAGTGAGAGCGGTGTGCCGATCGCACAGTTTACCGTCACCGGATTCGCCACGCTTCCCGCAACCGTCACCATCTTCTCCGTCACCGGCTGTCCCTCCAGCGCCCGCGCGATGTTTAACACCGTGCTGACGTTGCTGACGACACATCCCACATCCAGCGGAATCCCGCCGGTCGGAACCGTCCGTCCGGTCACGCAGTACACCAAATTCTGCTCATCGCCCGCCGGGTAAAAGGAATCCGACAGGTAAAGCTCCACCTTCGTCCCTTTTACGGCATCGCGGAGGGCTTCCACGTCCTTTTCATAATGCTTTTTCAGTGCGATCACTGCCCGCTTTGCCTTCAGGTTGTCCCGGATCATCCGGACAGCCAGGACAATTTCCATCGCGTAGGTCTCCATGACATGGCGATCTGTCCGAAGCAGCGGCTCGCACTCAATCCCGTTGATAATCAGGATCTCCGCCTTGCAGTCTAATTTTCGATCGGTTGGAAATCCGGCTCCGCCTGCACCCACGACGCCGGCATCCCGAATCATTTGAATCATTCCCATATCTGTTTAAATAATGCGGAATCCGTCTTTTAAAACACAGCGGCGTGCTCTGGTAAAGCTTCGGGCCGAGGTCAGGCCCTCGCCCGTGGGCGTCGCAATGGTGAGTGTCGCATAGCCCTCGCCGTTAAAGCCGACCCCCGCGGTGGACGGTCCGTTCTTCACAAAGATCGTCGTGTTGACTGCCCGTGCCGCTTTTGTCATGTTCTTATAATTTGTGGAGTGCATCATCGCGGAATGCTGGCATCCGTGCTCTGCCTCCACCGCCCAGTCGATCGCCTGATCCACATCGGAACAGCGGACACAGCCGAGCACCGGCATCAGCATCTCCACGATCACGAACGGGTGATCCTTCGGGACATCCGCAATGATCAGCCGCGGATCTCCGGTGTAGGATACGCCGGACTGCTGCAGGATGTAGGTGGCATCATGCCCCACAAAGTTCTTGTTTGCCGAATATTTGCCGTCCTTCTCGTTGATGACCGTACGGACGATTTTATCGATGTCATTTCCCCGGACAAGATACGCGCCGTGTTTCTGCATCTCACTCATGAACATGTCAAATACAGAGTTTACCACAAAGCACTCCTTCTCCGCAACACAGAGCACGTTGTTGTCAAAGGAAGCGCCGTCCACGGTGTCCTTCGCCGCCTGCGGGATGTCCGCCGTCTCGTCAACGATAACCGGCGGATTGCCCGGTCCGGCGGAAATACATTTCTTTCCGCTCTTCATAGCGATGGATACGACGACCTCTCCGCCGGTGACGGAAAGCATCTTGATGTCCGGATGGCTCATCAGGTCCGCGCTGGTATCCATATTCGGTGTAGTCGGGCAGCAAATCAGGCCCATCGGGCCTCCGGCTGCAACGATCGCTTCGTTTAAGATCCGCATCGTCTCCTGACAGCATTTTACCGCCGCGGGGTGCGGGTTATATACCACCGCGTTTCCGCCTGCGATCATGCTGATGGAATTGTTGATGATCGTTCCCGGCGGGTTGGTGGACGGTGTGATGGAACCGATGACCCCGTAAGGCGCCTGCTCCACCAGCGTAATTCCGTGATCGCCGGTAAAGACACGCGGCTCGATATCCTCCGTCCCCGGCGTCTTGTTGGCCACCAGCAAAATCTTCTGAACCTTGTCCGGAACCTTTCCATATCCGGTCTCGTCGTGCGCCATCTGCGCCAGCTTCTGCGCGTTATCCACAGATGCCTTCCGCATGGCACGGATCAGCGCTTCCCGCGCGTCAATGCTCATTTGAGCCAGCTTCTTCTGCGCGGCCGAGGCTGCTCTGACACAGTCGTCCACGCGGTCAAACATCCACCCGTTTCCCGATGCCGGTGCACAGGCGGAGGATCCGCCCTGACGATCCATCTGTTCAATGGTCATCCGAACGATCTGTTCGATCTGTTCCTTCGTTAGCATCAGTCACTCACCTCCCTGGTATCTTTCTCTTTGCTGAAGATTCGCTTGTTGTGCAGATCTATATAATCAATGATCGCGATGATCGCCGTATCCGACGGTTTGTTGTCCGTCAGTGCGGTCTGTCTGGATGAGGAACCGGAGACGATCATGACGACCTCGCCTTCTCCCGCGCCCACCGCGTCAAACGCGACCACGATATTTCCTTTTTCCTCAAAGGTCTCAATGTCGATGGGCTTGACCAGCAGCATCTTCAACCCGTTGATCTTCTCGGACTTTGATGTGCTCACCACAGTCCCTACCACTCTTCCTATCTGCATTCGCCGGTCCCGCCTCCTCTCACACGGATAATCTTTATCTCCATCGCCTCGGCGCGCTCCCGGGCTGCCGGTGTGATCAGTGCCTTTTTCTCGCAGTAGATCTGCTTTTTATTATCACGAAAGGCATCGTTGATATCCCGCTCCGTCACAAGCTCCAGAACGGGCTCACCGCACGCCGCGGCGTCTGCTCCGGAGACAATCGGAGCTGCATGTTTCTGTGCCGGTGTCGGCTCCCGCCACACCTTTGGTATGCACGGCCGGTATCCCTCCATATAATCCGGAAGTCCCGACGCGTCCGCGTTCCGGCTGCCGAAATCACAGTCCTCGTTTGACGCAGCCATCGGATGGCACCTTGTGCCGTCTGTCAAATTCCGTTTCTCCACAGCCTGACTCCTTTCTGCCTCTCTCAGCGGCGGTGAGATCTCCCCGGACGATACCAGTCCGACCAGATCATCTGCACCCAGACCGCAGGCATTCGCCTCATCTGTGTCAAGGTGCAGCTCCAGCGCATGGCCGCTTCCGACGCGGCAGATCACATTTTCCAATGTACAGGGGCGCTCGCCCCCGACCCGGACCGCGACGACCTGTCTGTCGTGAACGCCGTAAACCTGTGCTTCCGCTTCGCTCATATGTATGTGGCGCGCCGCCACAATCAACCCTTCATCCAGCGTGACCCGTCCCTTCGGGCCGATGAGCGTGACGCCCATGGAGCCGTCCAGATCACCGGAAAGCCGGATCGGACATTTCTTCACGCCGAGCTTGAAAGAATCCGAAACCGAAATTTCGATCTGGCTCTTCGCCCGCGTCGGTCCGAGCACTCTCACATGCTCCAGACTTCCTCCGGGTCCGACGACGGTTACCTGCTCTCTGGCTGCGAACTGTCCCGGCTGAGTCAGCGCACGGATCGGATGCAGGGTGCTTCCCTCTCCGAACAGTACGGCCAGATCGGCAGCGGACAGATGGACATGGCGTGCGGAAATTCCAATCGGGATGTATTTTCCCTCTCCGCTTCCGGCGATCTGTGTCAGCACGATACGCCGGATTGCGGCCTTATCTAATTTCACTCCTGCATCACCTGCTTTCTGTCATCCGCGAAATCTGTTGTCCAAGAGAATCTGCCGCACGATCTGTGCGACCATCTCGGCCTCATTTTTTTCCTCATCTGTGCTGCCGCCGCAGGAACATGTATGCGATGACGAATCACCGCTGTGGTCGTGACTGCAGCCGCCCTTCGCGCAGGCCGGTACGCCGTCCGGTCCGCAGTTGCGGCAGAGCGGGCGTCCTCCGGTGTATATCCCGCTGTTGGTGCGCCGCTCGATCAGACGGTCCACCTGCGAGCAGGTCAGCTCGTTGGCCTGGCCGATCAGACCGTTCGTGTACATGCTCACCAGCGCGTAATATTCCACGGACTCCATCCGCATCCACGCCTCCATGGCATCCTTTCCCCATGTGATTGCCCCGTGATTTGCCAACAGGCATCCGTTATGGGAGCGGATGAACGGCGTGATGGAATCCGGCACCTCCTCGGTCCCCGGCATTGCATAGGGAGCCAGCGGAATTTCGCCGATTCCCATGACGGCCTCGGTGAGAATGGCCCGGTTCAGCGGAAGCCCCGCGATCGCGTAGGATGTCGCTGCCGGCGGGTGCGCATGCACCACTGCCTTTACATCCGGATTCTCATTATAGACACGTAGGTGCATTTTGACCTCGCTGGACGGTTTGCAGTTTCCCTTTATGACATTGCCGTCCAGATCCATCAGCACCAGCATATCATCGGTCATGTATCCCTTTGATACTCCCGCAGGAGTACACCAGATCGTGTCGTCGCTGACCTTTGCACTGATATTCCCGTCATTGGCCGCCACGAAATTTTTGGCGTACATCCTGCGTCCGATCTCCAGGATGGTCTTTTTTACTTCATAATCTCCCGGATACTGGGATTCAAACTGGTAACCCATATATTTTCCCCACTGTGTAATTTCTTATTTTTGTAAATGTTACTGATGCCGCCCTGTTCCCGCCGCTCTCTGATTGCAATTTATCCGTTCATATGATA
>JAJQBM010000068.1 GCA_021203285.1 Clostridiales bacterium
TCCTGTCATATGTAAAAATATAAAACGGGATCAGGAACAGCAGCTTCTTTTCGAATATCTCCTCAAGAGAATACCGCTGTGCCTTCATTACCGGCACATCAATGACCAGCGTCCCCTTCGGCGCGGCAATCTCCAGATGCATCTCGTCCGGAGTATTCTTCGTACACCGCAGAAACAATACCGCACAGTTCGGAATTTCGACCCTCAGGGTATCCGCGACAATCTCGTTCTCATCCAACGCGGCCTGCGTAGCATACTCTAATATCCGGACCAGCATGCTGTTGTCCGGTGTACTCTGGCACTCGAAGAGGTATTTCTTGGTCTTCACTCCGATGATCGTAAAACTGGAGTCGGTGATGCGCTTTTCTTCCTCCCCGTCCGGCCGGTTAATAAAATGCTCGTTTGGGGAAAATACCACCTGCTCCTTCCCTGTGAAGCTTTCGCCAAACACCTCGTTGATGAGCGGGATCAACAGCATCCTGCAATCATTTGCCATCGTCCGGTACACATCATCGTAAGGTGTGTTAGACTGCGCCCTCTTTCTTTCGGTCTCGACTTTTCTCATGTTCCTCCTTCCCGCAGATAACGGAAAAGAAAAACAAAAACTTCTTTCTGTCTGCCTTTCTCCATATCTGCGCTCACTATGATAATTTGGTTCTAAAAGCACAGATTACATTTGAAAAACAGACAGTTGAATGTCAGAGAAAACTCAAAGAATTTATGCTTTGAAGATATTCTAGCAGAGAATCCGGATCGCCGCAACTATAATTTTTCTTCCAACCGCCAAAAATTCCCATTCATATTTTTCACATTCAGGTCAATACTAGCATCAGGACAGCAAACCCACGTCAAACATACACAGTCGGTTTTACGGGGCAGCCTGTCTTTTCTATAGAGAAGATTATCTACGGAGGTGTAAAAACATGAGTGATTCTTCTAAGAATTCATCCAAGATGACCGTCCCCGAGGCGAAAGGCGCGATGAACCGCTTCAAGCAGGAAGTGGCTTCTGAGATCGGCGTTCCGCTGAAGGACGGGGACAACGGCGATCTGACTTCCCGTCAGGCCGGTTCCATCGGTGGTGAGATGGTCAGAAAAATGATCAAGAAACAGGAGGAGCAGATGTCCTCTCAGGAGTAATCCGTCCGGACATTCGCTCAGACATGTAACTGTAAAAAATCGAGACAGTTACCCAAACGCCTCTCCTGATGTCTCATCAGGAAAGAGGAAACGGAAAAGACTCCGACCCGAATGAATTCATCCGGAAGTGGAGTCTTCTTTCTGTTTTTTAACATTCTCAGTTTCCGATCCCTTTTCACGGCATCATGGTCGAAGCGTAAATCTCCGCCTCCTTCTCCTCCCCGAGCAGATAGCGGATGATGGCCAGCGCGAAATACGGCGCGGCGCCGGGACCTTTTCCGGTGATCAGGTTCCCGTCCGTCTCGGTGGTGTTCTCCGTCCAGAGCGCCCCGCCCGCAGGCTTGCATCCAGGATAACCCGTTGCCGTCTTTCCTTTCAGCAGACCGGTCTCGGAGAGCATTCCGGGCGCCGCGCAGATGGCTGCCACCAGCTTTCCCTCCGACAAAAACTGCTCTGCCAGAGCGCGGGTTCCCTCCGCATCGCCCAGCGCACCGGTGCCAGGACCGCCGGGATAGACCACACCGTCAAACTCCGCAAAGTCCACGTCCCCATAAAGTGCATCGGTACAAAACGTGATATTATGACTGCCCAGAATCTGTTTTTTTCCCGTGACAGAGACCGTCGTCACCTCAATCCCTGCGCGCCTGCAAAAATCCACCGTGGTCAGGCATTCCACCTCTTCCACACCATCCACAACAAATACTGCGATTTTTTTCATGATTTTTCCTTTCCGTTTTTCACCTTGTGCTATATAATGATGATGAGAATTGCAGAGCATGAAATGCGAAGCAATCCGTGGGTATCATCATCAGTAAGGACTTTTGACCCCAACAACTGATACTATAAGTAAGGAGGCCTCCCATGGAAATTGAACGCAAATTCCTGATATCCGCGCTGCCGGAACACCTGTCCGACTACCCCTGCCGCAAAATCGAGCAGGCTTACCTCTGCACAGATCCGGTCATCCGCATCCGCAAACAGGACGGCTCATACATCCTGACCTACAAATCCGAGGGTATGCTGAGCCATGAGGAGTACAATCTCCCTCTGACGGCAGACGCCTACGAGCACTTAAAACCCAAGGCAGACGGCATCCTCATCTCCAAAAGACGCTACTGCATCCCCTTCGGGAAATACACCATCGAGCTGGACATCTTCGAGGGAGAGACCGCCCCGCTGATCCTTGCGGAGGTAGAATTCCCTACCGTGGAGGAAGCCGAAGCCTTCCTGCCGCCTGACTGGTTCACGGAAGATGTCACCTACTGCCAAGAATATCATAACAGCTACATCAGCCGTCACGGATATCAATAGTCTTTTACCGCAATCTTCCCTGCTCATATCTCTGCCGGGTACGCATGCAGTACTTCAACTGCGCGTACCGCTCCGCAAGGTCACCCTCCGGAATCGCGAGATCCATGACGACCGCAATATCGTCGATCAGGCGGTCCGTGACATCCCGCTGCATATCGCAGACAAGCTTATACTTCTCATCAAAATCCTCCGCGTCCAGGAACCGCTCCAGCCACGGGTTCAGCGTTTCCCCGCTCTCCTCCCCGGCATCATTCGCCGTTTCTCTTTCCTCACCTGCCGTCACACCCGCGATATTCGCGGTTTTCTTATTGGATTCGTCTGCGCGAAGGACTTCCTGTATCTTCTGTGCTCTCTGCGCAATCTCATCTGATGCAGTCTGTCCCTCACCTTCCAGATACTGGAACCGGTATTTTTGCGCGACATCCGGATACTTCGCATGATCCACCTCGCTGACAAACATCTCATACGGGCGGACATATACTTTAAAGTCCCCGTACAACGCCTGATAAACTACGCATTTCTCCATCGTCTCCGAGTGATATGCCACCGCTATCACCTGATACCGGCGGTTCTTAAAATGTAAATACTGCTCTCCTGGTATGGGATCCCCCTGTGCCATTTTCATTCCTCTCTTCTACTGCAATGTTGTGCCCGGAATCGTCGTATAGCTGTTCAGGAGATCCATGCCCTCCGCAATAAAATCCCGCTGAAACGACAGCGTATCCGCCGGTCCCTTGACAATATTTTCCTCAACCTTTGCCATCAGATCACCGATCTCGATGGTATCCATATCGTTGTCAATCTGCACGGAGAGATTGTTCTCCTGCGCCGACTCCAGAATGTCATCGACATGCATCTGATGAAACGCCGATGCCGCGGTCTGCGCCGTTCCCTGCTTCGCAGCCTTATACGCCTCGTAGCGCGCCTTATCCGCTCCGGCCTGCACCATCCCCGGATCGGGTCGGTTGGGCTTTGCCTGATTCGGCTTCGCCGTCCTCGTACCGGGCTTCGGCTTGTTCGGCTTTGCCGTCCTTGTGCCGGGCTTCGGCTTATTCGGCTTCGCCGGTCTTGCATAAATCGGCTTCCGGTCGGGCTCTTCCTTCGGCGGATTCACCGGCCTTTCCGCTCCCCTTCCGCTCGGCTTTCCCTGTCTCTTTCTGGCGGAATTGTTACGGACTGCCGATGCAATGATAATGGCAAAAATAATGATCCATATGAGAGTCCCCATAAACGCACCTCCCGCTTATCTTCTTTCGCACTTTATCGTACCACGAAACCATGTAAAAAAGCAACGGCAGAAGCAAAATCCCCCGAAAAACAACCGTCTTCCGGGGAATACAGATTCCATGCGGATAACAGGACTCGAACCTGCACGGTCTCCCACTGGTACCTAAAACCAGCGCGTCTGCCAATTCCGCCATATCCGCGCGTTCTCCTGTCGGAGCCAGACTGCTGTTCCCGACATCGTACCTGTACAGTATAACGGATATTTTTGTTTATTTCAATAGCCCATGTCAACAATTACTACCATGCCGAATATGATGATTTCATTTTACAGCAGCTCTCCTATAAATTTAGAAAGTTCTCAGCAGGAAAGCCATATACAACGGCAAGGTCAGAATCTGCTCATTGCGGCCCACGTTGTAATTTCCCAATTTAATCGCATGCTGCACATGATATTTTTCAGGATGTTTCAATATTGTCCTGGTACTTTTGGCATTGCCGGTATTGGCCTTAACTTCTACAAGCACGCATTCTCCGTGATAACGAATCACAAAATCCACTTCCAATCCACTGTCTTTATGGAAATAATAAAGCTTTCGCCCCATTTTGGCAAAAATGTCAGCAATCAGATTTTCAAAAACAGCTCCCTTATAGCCATAAAGATTGCCCTGCAGAATATCGTACTGCGTGCCGTCCTCCAACATACTGGCAAACAGACCACAGTCCCGCATATATACCTTAAAACAATCCTCCTCTGCATTACCATCTAAAGGCAATTCCGTAATAGATAGATTGTGGCAACGAGAAATAATCCCGGCATCTTCAATCCATTGCAGACTTCCGGCATACCTGGACGCAGTAGATCCTTTCTTTATCACAGAATATTGGAATTTCTTATTTTCCTTGCTAAGCTGTTTAGGGATAGATTGGAAACATTCTTTGATTTTGGATTTATCTTTTCTCTCAGCATACTTTACCATATCATCTTCGTAAGAACGAACAATATCCCGTTGAATCTGAAGCACCGCGTCCATCTGTTTGGTATCAACAAAAGTCTGAACCGCATCCGGCATGCCGCCGACTACCGTATACTGTAGCAGAAGCTGGCGCATTCGATTATGCAAAGCCTCCTGCACCGGTGTTTCTGTTTCCAGATTCTTCTTTAATATTTCTACGATGTCGTCCGTGATACCATTGGCCCACAAAAATTCATCAAAATCCAAAGGATACATATCTATCACAGTTTCCGAACCTACCGGAATGGATTTTGGCTCTTTCCCATATCCCTTAACACCCAACAGAGATCCTGTACCAATCACATCATATCGTCCGTCGATCCGGAAAAACTTTAACGCTGTCCTGGCTTCCGGGCAATCCTGAATCTCATCTAAAACCAAAACGGTTTCTCCTGTCTCAAATACTGCAGAATTTCCCAACAGTGCTGTAAGCATCATAACAATGTTGTCAACCTCCAGTGAGCCGGCAAACACAGAAGCATAGTCTGGATTTTCAAAAAAATTAAGATACACTACATTTTTGTAATTCTTATGTGCAAAACGCAAAACAGAAAAAGTCTTTCCGCACTGTCTGCAGCCCTTTATAATCAGAGGCTTTCGGTTTACGTTATTTTTCCACTCCAAAAGAGTCCGCTCGATTTTCCTTTTCAGCATTGTACTTTACCTCCGTGTCATCCACTATTACAG
>JAJQBM010000087.1 GCA_021203285.1 Clostridiales bacterium
GCACATTCTTTCATACTCAGGCATCATTAAATCAGTTTGCGGATGTCAATCTTTTAAAAGAGAAATTTCACAATATCATTCAACAGTCTCCAAAAGATAACAACATGATTTGGGAGGCCACCGACCACACGCGTTTTGCCATCTCAATTGTTTCTGAATCGAATACCATACTCTATTATATATTGGTAATGGAAAAAAATGTTGCCTTAACAGAATCAATGTTGGATGATCTGGCTATTTTTAACAATGCAGTTAATATCTACTATCATATGAAAGAAAAAACAGACATTGAATTTCAATTCATGCACGAATACTTTCTGGTCAAACTAATCGAAGGTGCGGACGACAAACACTCTCTCTATCAGCGGATACAACTGTTAAATATCCCTTTAAAAAAATATTTTTTTATGATTGTAATAAATGCTCCATACGACCAAAGCATTTCCCGTATCCGTCTGAGACAATACGCCCAAGAACTTCAGCCGCTGTTTCCCGGCATCAGCGCTATATATAAAAACCTCATTGTTCTTTTGTATATTACAGATAAAAGTGTCATTTCTGATTATACAATGACCTCATTCCGTCGGCAACTCAGTCGGCTAAACCTCCGTGCAGGCATCAGCAACTACTATGAAGATCTGTCCGCATCAAAGCGATCCTTCCGACAAGCACTAGATGCTATCGCGCGCGGCGAAATTGCACGGCCAGAAGAAAATGTTTACCAGTTCAGCCGGCTGCTCCCTTACCGCCTGTTAGGCTCACTCCCGAGCTTTACATCGCTGGAAGACTGCATTGCTCCATGCGTAAAAGTGCTCATAGATTATGACCGCGAAAACAAATCTGATTTTATAAATACGCTTCGCGTGTATGTCAAAAACGTGTGCCATGCGACAAACACTGCAAAGGAGTTGAATATGCACAGAAATACTCTGGTTTATCGAATTAAAAAAATCGAAGAAATTACAGGCATTGATTTTTCAAATGGAGATGCACTGTTAAATATTATGCTCTCGTTTAAAGCACTCGACTTGATTGAATCCGGTCAAAATCAATCACCTCAAAAAAAGAAATAATCTGAATTGTCCAGTCTAACTTCCCCAATATAGTAACATTTACAGGGATCATACTTTTACCATGAGTATGATCCCTGCCGCGACCGCTCCTCCGAGGCAGAGAAACGGGCCGAACGCAAACACGGACCGGATCTGCATCCTTTGACGCGCCAGCATAACGGCACAGTAGACTCCCGCGAAAAGCACCGCGATGACAAAAGCGCAGAGCATCCCCTCCCAGCCGAGGAAAAGACCCATGGCTGCCGCGAGCTTGATATCTCCGCCGTCAAAGCTGCGCGGAACCGCCAGCGTCAGGACAATCAACGGAATACTGACGATCAGTGCGCCGATGACTCTCTGTGCCAAACCCGGTTCCGGAATAAAGTGAATTGAGAAAATTGCCGCTGCCGCAACCATCAGCACAAGTCCGTTTGGAATTCGCCGGGTTTTCCCGTCCCGGTATGCGATGATTGCGAGCAGAATCCAGAATACGATAAAGAAAATAAGTTTTGTTGTCATGGTAACCATTGTAACAGAGACGGCCGGATCCGGCCATCACGATTTTCAGCTTTCCGGATTTTTCTTCCGCATCAGAGTGTACGCGATGACACAGACAATGACGGACACACCGGAGCCAACGGCTGTCGCCAGCCCCATGGGCATCAGGTTGTCCGGAAACATCTTCGACGCCAGATATGCCAACGGGATACGGGCGCAGAGGATGGAGATAATATTGTGAAGAAAAGAAATCCCGGATTTTTTGCAGGCACAAAAGTACCCGCTGAAGCAAAAGTGAATCCCGGCGAGAACACAGTCCCACACATAACCGTGCAGATACTGTGCGCCGGCCAGAATGACGGCGCCGTCGCTGACAAAAAGCCCCACCACTGCCTCCGCGGCAAAGAGCATACAGACCGCCGCAACGAGTCCGACGCCCGTGGCAATGCCGATCGCGTAAAACAGGGTCTTTTTCGCCCGGTCGTAGAGCCCTGCCCCGATATTCTGGGCGCAGAGCGCCGAGACGGAGGAAAGCATGGACGAGGGGATCAGGAAAAGAATACCGATAATCTTTTCCACAACGCCCACCGCAGCGGCATCCGTCAGTCCCCGGCTGTTAGCGATCGCCGAGATAATCAGGAACGAAACCTGAATACAGCCGTCCTGTACAGCCACCGGCAGACCGACGGCCAACAGGCTTTTCATGACAACGGCGGAGGGCTGAAAGCTCTGTCTTGTCAGAGAAAGCATCTTTTTCCGGATAATCACAACCAGAGCGATCACCACGCTGAAGGACTGCGCCAGCGTGGTTCCCAACGCCGCCCCGGCCGGTCCCAGCCCGAAAAAGCCGATGAAAAGATAGTCGAGGAGTATGTTTGCGCAGCAGGCGATCGCGATAAAATACATCGGGCTTTTCGAGTCGCCCAGCCCGCGGAAAATCGAGCTTATGACATTGTAGGCCGTGATAAACGGAATCCCGATAAAGCAGATGGCCAGATAATCCTTCATTCCGTCCACTGCCTCCGCCGGGGTCTGCATAACCGTGATAATCGGTTCCCGCAGAAAAAGAAGAACTGCAGTCAGCGCCAGAGAAACTGCGACAAAAAGCAAAATCGTATTGCCAACCGCATGTGCGGGCTCCTCACGGCGGTTCGCACCGACCGCGCGCCCAATCATCACCGTGGTGCCCATGGCAAGCCCGACGATCATCACCGTCACCATGTGCATGACCTGACTGCCCACAGAAACAGCGGTTGTCCCGGCCACTTCGCTGAACTGGCCGATGATAAACAGATCCGCCAACCCGTACAATGTCTGTAAAAAATAAGACAGCAGGTACGGAACAGAAAATGCCAGAAGCGTTTTTAAAATGCTGCCGCTTGTCCGATTTACTTCCACGACTGTCCCTCCCGACCTGCTGCTTCTCCTGCTGTAAAATATTGTCTATAGTGTCTCATTCATACTTCCCGTGCGATATCCCATAAGATCCATTGTGACATAGGTAAACCCGAACGCGCGAAGCTTCCTGCAGATTTCCCCGCAGACATCCTCCGCTATCAGCTTTTCAAACTCCTCCGGCTCTACCTCAATCCGCGCAATCATCCCGTGAATGCGGACGCGAACCTGATGAAACCCCAGATCCAGCAAAAGCTGCTCCGCCCGGTCCACCATGCCGAGCTTTTCTCTGGTGATCGTCTCCCCGTAAACAAAACGGGAGGACAGGCAGGCAAACGACTGCTTGTCCCATGTGTCAAGTCCCAGAAAACGGGAAAGTGTGCGGATATCCTCCTTCGTAAATCCGCAGACGCGCAGCGGGCTGATGATTCCCAGCTCCGCTACCGCGAGAAGGCCGGGGCGATAATCCCCGTCATCGTCCAGATTGGAGCCCTCCAGAATATGTTCGATTTGATTTTCTTTCGCAATCTGCCCGATCTTTCCGAAGAGCTCGCGTTTGCACAGATAACAGCGGTTTTTCGGATTGGTGGAAAACCCTTCGATCTCCAGCTCCTCCGATGCGCAGACAATGTGGCGAATCCCTTCCCGCTCACAGAACGCATTCGACTCATTCAGCTCCCGCTCCGGAAAAGAACAGGAGGAAGCCGTCACTGCCAGCGCCCGGTCGCCGAGGACATCATGCGCCACTTTCAGAAGGAAAGTCGAGTCCACACCGCCGGAAAACGCTACTGCGGCAGAACCCAGATCTTTGATATATGCTTTCAGATTGTCAAGCAGCTCCATCTGCCTGGCAGACGGTCTTTCCGTTTCACTCATCTTACATCCACTCCTATTCGTCCGGTCAATGAAGTCCCACCACAGGTACCCGCCGTCTTAACGGCTTTCCCTGTATGTCAGATAGAATGTCGCCGCACCGTACACCACAAGAAGAATTCCGACGACAAAAATCGCGGCATTGACGGTGCCGTGCGGCGCAAACAGCATGAAAATACCCAGCAGCGCCACGAGCACAGCCAGAATGATATGCCAGATTCCCTCCGGCTGTCCTTCCCTGCGCAGCCGAAGCGTATGCTCCAGACTGCGCAGAGCTCCGATCAGGACAACAATGCCCAGAATATAAGAGAGCAGCGCAATAATCGTAGTCACATGCGTGAGTATGAAGATGCCGATGATGATTTTTACAATTCCTCCGACGGCTCCATCCATAGACGAAGCCGTGCCGTCTCCCGTCAGCCGACGGACAATATCCGTAATACCCGCGATGAGGACCACAATTCCCGCAATCACCGCAATCACTTTTCCGGTTCCGCCCGGATTCACGATAAATAAAATCCCGAGCAAAATCGATACACAGGAAATGATGATCTTGTTTTCCCGCAATGTCATACCTTCTTTCCACAACCTGTCCTCATTTTAAACGAAACAGACCGGTGCGATTAATAATTCTCCGCATGCACCTCAAAATAGCTCTGCGGATGGTTACAGGTCGGACACGCCTCGGGAGCCTTTGTTCCCACCACGATATGACCGCAGTTTCTGCACTCCCAGACCTTGACCTCGCTCTTCTCAAACACCGCCGCAGTCTCGACATTCTTCAGAAGCGCACGGTATCTCTCCTCATGATGGCGCTCCACCTCCGCGACCAGACGGAACTTCGCGGCCAGCTCCGGGAAGCCCTCCTCCTCGGCGGTCTTTGCAAATCCGGCATACATATCGGTCCACTCGTAGTTCTCGCCGGCTGCGGCCGACGCCAGATTCTGCGCGGTGTCGCCGATGCCTTCCAGCTCCTTAAACCACATTTTTGCGTGCTCTTTCTCATTCTCCGCTGTCTTTAAAAACAGAGCGGCAATCTGCTCATAGCCTTCCTTCTTCGCTGTGGATGCAAAATAGGTATACTTATATCTGGCCTCAGACTCTCCGGAAAAAGCGGCCGCCAGCTTCTTCTCTGTCTGTGTTCCTGCATACTTGCTCATAATGTTGTCCTCCTTAATTATTGAACTTACAATACGGTAGCGTCTTTATTTTAGCTGATTGGCGGTGCGAAAGCAAGGTCTATTCAATCGTTTGACGCTCCATTCATGACACTATACAATAAATGATACCCACGGATTTCTCCGCACTTTGTGCTCCCGAAATCCTCAAAACACTCAAAATCCGCTCGTTTTATCCAGAAACTCGGATAAAACGGCTCCTTTCTCGTGTTTTGGCGGGTCCCAAAGTCATGAATTGAACCGCGGGAGTTTGACAGTTGAATAGAGTATAAATCAGTCGCAGGCCGCATAAAACCTGCTTTTTTTGTGTCAATTTTTTTGATTT
>JAJQBM010000162.1 GCA_021203285.1 Clostridiales bacterium
GCCTGATATTCTCAGTCAAACGCTTTTCACTCAGCCGGATATATTTTTTATATTCTTTCTCGGAATATCTCTCTTTCAGCACATCCTTCAGTTGGTTCGATGCTGCCAATTCGTGTCGCGCCCGCTCTGCAAGACGTTCGCTTATCATACGGTCTCGATAACAGGCAGGAACAGTGTTTTTTACCTGCTCATACTCCTTTGGGTCACCAGCAGATAATTGCTCCATCACGCGCGCTTGTTCACGCGAATTATCTATATTGTGCAATTCTTCTTCCAGTGCCTGCGCGGTTGTATGGAGGCTATCAGCATCGTCAAAGCCGTACTTGTTCAAAATGTCTTTCGCGTATGCTTCCCGCGTATGGATTTTGCCGCGTTCCTCCTCGATCTGATTCTTCAACTGGCGCGACTTTTTCGGGTGATGGCTGCCAATCTCAGATAATGTCTCGGCCAGAGAGGCGATAAATTCCATTGATTTTTCATTAAGGGCCACCATGGCATTGACTACCTGAATACAATGCTGTATATCAGTTTCTTTCTGCCTTGCCGCGTCCGTTGCTGCAGCAAGGACGCTTCCCAAGGCTGCACCCGCATAAGAGCTGTAGATGAGTTGGGAACGCAGGCCCTCTAGCTGCTGTGCGGTGGAATGTATTTTTTGGCTCGCGGCATGGTCTGCCCGATGGTGTGCATCGGACGCTTTGTTGTACTCATTGATCCACCGGTTCCGGAACACTGTTTCTGTGTGGGGGATTTTATCTGCCGAAACACCTTCCCTCTCCAGACGGCGGGCACGCTTTTCTACCTCGTTTGCATAGGAACCCATATGCTCCTGCGGCAGTTTATCGATCCCTTGGTCGGCGTAGGAGCGGTGGTCTACAAAGGCATTGATCCCCAGCTCCTGAAATTTTGCATTGCACATGTCCGCCCATGACCTTCGCCATTCGACAATCCGGTCCTTATCGTTCCAAAATGCCGATACCGGGTTTTCCCGCCCGTGGGGCGTAGACCTCGGGGCGCGGCTTACCCGGTCCTGTATTGCAAGCCCGGCGTCCGCCGCCTCCGTCGGTGTCATCCATTGCTTTTTGCCTTCCTTCGTGACATAGTGGTACTGTTTTTCCCGGCCTTTCCATTGTTGGGTTTTGAATTCTTCCGCCGTAAAACCGGCTTGCTCACCATCCCGTTTACACAGATATTCTTTTTTCGTCTTCGCTTCCCACCTGCCGTTTTTCCCAATCGGCCTGACTGTTAAAAGGATGTGTGCATGGGGGTTATTGCGCTGAAACTCTGCCGGGTCTCTGGTCGGGTTTCCGTCTTTGTCAATCGGGCGGTGCAGGTCGTCCGTAAGTACAGGGTCATGAATAGTGATATCGGCGCACATGCCAAAAGAGACAAAGTTCTTTTTTACATAGCGCTCCACCAGTTCGGTCTGCTGTTGCAGGGAGAGCTCCAGCGGCAGTGCCAGAAGGCATTCCCGGCACAGCCTGCTGTCAGATGCTTTCTCTGCCAGCTCCACTTCATTCCAGAGCGTTGACCTGTCCTTATACTCTGCCGGGGCATTGTCCGGGAGTATTATATTTTTGTACACAACGCCACCCTTACGGGTATAATCATGTTCTACGCAATCCCAGATATTTTTTATCTTCTTCCCGCTGCGGTACGACGCAGCCGCGACTGCTTTGCGTCCCTCGCCGCGGGTTATTATTTTAAAATTACATACATAGATTGCCATGCGAATCACCTCCCATAAATTTTTCCGCCTTAAGCTGGCGACAGCAGTTGATTGTTTGCCATGTTTGCATCACCTTAAGGAGGAAAACAAAAACACAGCGTTTGCATCAGGTTAAGGTGATACAAAGAGGAAAGAATCATGCATCAGGTTAAGGAGGAACACAAATCCGGTTTTTGTGCCATGTTAAGGCGGAACATAAAAACAATACCTCTGTGCCATGTTAAGATGATGCATTTAAGATAGCGGTAAATGCCTGTCCGGATACCTCCCGGACATCTTCTGGTCTAAAACGCGGGAGAATGAAGGAGGGCGCATATACTCACCACAAGGATGTGGTGTAATGCGGCCTGCCGGCGGCTTTTAAAACCGTTGACAGGCCAACCATATGATTTATCCCTGCCTGCAAAATTCCTAAACTGTAATTCGTATAGTATCGTCATCCATCCCCATCAGCTACGGCTTATATTTTGCGACAGTCGCACCGATCACGACCATCTTATGTGTCCGTGTTTTGCGCTGGCGCAGCTTCTCCCGGTTTTCCTCCATCTGTTTGCGGTGCTTCTCCTGATATGCCGTCAGCTCCTCCAGTGTCATATCCTCCGGCCTTTTGCTCATCCCTTCTCCCCCCTCCCGTCATCTATGCCTTGCGGTTCCTATTGCCCTGCCGGGCTGTCTCTTTTTATCAGGGTCAGACAATGTTGTCCCGCTGCGCCGGGAAGGAATAACATCATATTCCTTCCCGCCCGGGGCGGTCCTTGCCTTTAAAAATGCCTGATACAGTTTTTTATATTCATTTACTGATCGCTTATCCATGCTGAATCCCTCCTTACCGCTTCCTGTTGCATATTTTATTTTGTTCAGGGTTCCTCCCCTTATCTTTTGACAATAACGGGGAATCCGCCAGATGTACTGTCCGGGAGTCACCCTTATAACAATAGACATTATCAGACAGCCAATCGGCCTCATGTATGGTTGTCCGGTTCACCTCTTTGACCATTGCCTGTAGTTCCTTTGCGGAAATCCCGGAGTTTTCCGGCACGAGGATTACTTCGTGGCGGCTGCTTGGCAGGATGTAAAAGTCTTCCCCAAGCTGCAGGTAAGCCTGATGCATTGCCTTCGGAGATGTGATGGCAGCGGCGCCCTCGTCAGACCGGCTGTTGCTCATCACATACATACGCCGGTCCATCTCACTCCCCGGTTCCGGGAGTGTCCCGTAGAGGTCATCCGGTATGTCGGAACCTGTCAGGCTCTCCCGTATCACTGTCGAGATTGTCTTACACCAGTAATCCATATGCTCTGTATTAATATGGGCGTGTTCCATGACTTCCTCCGGTGTCATGCGGAGCTTTTCACAAAGCGCATTTTTTACGATCAGGCTCCCGTCATTGCTTACTTTGTAGCGGGCGATGACAGACAGGTCTTCCAGCTCCTCATGCGGGACATCCTTTAACATCTCCTCATTTTGTTTGATGTTGACAACGGCACAGAACAGGTTTTTCATCGCGGCCTCACGGGACAGCTCCGGCACCGGCGGCATCGTGGAATAGGATTCCCTCACCGTTGTCGCTACCATCCCTGCTATGGCGTCCACGCTCATTCCGGATTTGTACATATCGTATTTATCCTGCAGGTAGACCAACGGTGCCATCGGGCTGTCTCCGATGCGGACAGATATGGCGTCAAGCGTCTGGTTGACCTTTGCAGTCGGGTCCCGGTGCAGGCGTATGTTATCCGGCTGCATTTTTTGCTCCAATGCCTTTATCAGATTGTGTGTGAATTGTTCATAATCATTATTATTCATAGCAATACCTCCTTGTTTTGCTTTGCATTTTGGGTTGCGTCATCCGGATATGCCTCGATTGGTGCATACAATTCCCGGATAGTTAAATTATATTTTCTTACCTCATCTGCCAGCGGCTTTAACACAGGGTCATTATAATACGGGCATTTTTCCAGCCGGTTGTATCCATGCGGCGAGATCAGCACAAGTTCGCCTGACATTATCAGGGTCATCAGGTCTGACGGGCGGAGAATGCTTTTCTCTTCGTAGCTTGTCGTGCGTTGCTGTTTCCCGGATACGGACTGCCGCCGTTCCTTATATACGCCCGCCCATTCACAGACCATCTGCTGGGTCTTGCTGCTGGATGCATCGAGCACGATCTTGTAACTGCAGTTAGACAACAGGTCAACTGCTTCATTTTCGCTGTACGCTGTCATAAGTGCCTCCAACGACTGTACAACGAGGACTAGCCGGATCCGCCTTGAGCGGAGCGTCCTGCTGGCATCCAGCAGTCGTTCCAGCTTCCCAGCCGATAAGATTCTTGGCAATTCATCAATGATAAACATGATCGGGTGTGCGTCCTCCGGGCGCTTCTCCAACTCTGCCAAAGTCTGATTAATAATCAACTGTAACAGGTTATAATATGCGGAAAGCTTTTCCTCCCGTATCACAAGGTACATGCTGTATCCGGCTTCCAGCATCCGCGGGGTTACTTTCCGGGGATTGATGCTCAGCGCATAACGGATATCTGCATCTGTGGCAAAGATAGCCAAAGCATTGCCTACTTCCGCAAAGACACCGGAAATCGTTTCCTCAGTCATGTTCGAAATCTGCACGAGGTATTTGTACTCAATGCTTGTCGGCTTTGCGGATTCCATTGCATCCGCGATGGAATCCGCGATCGGTTTGCTTAAGATTGCATCTGCTATGGCGATCAGGTCATGGTGCCCTTGCCGGTAATGGTAGAGCATCAGGCCGACCATCATGTTTCGGGCATTGTTCCGCCAAAACGGGTCTTTGATATCTGCTGGCAGGCTGATCAGGGAAAACGCAATATTTTACATCGTCTCAAATTTCATCTGCTCAGTACTGTCATCATGCAGGTTATACAGCGGGTCATAACCCCACTGGTCCCGGTCAAGCGGGTTAAATATCTTGATCTTGTCATTGCCTGCTTTAACCGCCTTTGCAGACAGCTCCCCTTTGATATCTAATACACAGGCACAACTGTCCGGATTGCAGAGCAGGGTCGGTATGATAATGCAGCTACTTTTACCCGAACCGGAGCCGCCGAGAATCAGGTAATGCGCATCCTCAAAAATGTTCTGGCAGACATACTTACCCTTATAACGCCCGATGAGGATATCCCCATCCTCCGGTTTTTGCCGCAGCAGCGCCTTGTCGACTGGCGGGTACATTGCAGACGGCTTTTCCACATCCGCCTTGATGCTGCCGCCCTGTAGGCTAAGAGAAAACACCATCAGCGGAGGTAGGATGGACAGCAGAAGGCACATAAGCGGCTCTTGCTGCCATCCCACACCCCACAGGCGGATGATGACTGCCAGCGTGATTGGCTGCAGCCAGATGCCGGATTTTAGTATGCCAGTAAGCGCTTTACCGCGTCCCATGTGTACACCTCATCATCCACCGCTCCGTTATGCGCCCGCACGTAAGCGATAAACTCCTGTCTGCGGCGGATTCCATCTGGCGTAAATGTGTTAGGATACATCTCAATGACATCCTCTACTCTCTGGGCTGCTGTGAGCCATCCCTGACTTGTCATCTGATCATCATTGCAGTATTTCATTACAAAT
>JAJQBM010000117.1 GCA_021203285.1 Clostridiales bacterium
ATGGCGCTCGACCCGGCGCCGACTCTCCTCGTCATACACTTCCATCGTGGCGATGTAGAGCTTCGGTCCGGCATCCAATTCCATACAGCGCCGCTGCGCATATTCTGATTTTCCGCTTCCGGATCCCCCGGTCACCAGAATCAACATATTTTTCTCCCGCACTTCCGGCCTAATCCATTGACTCAATAACCAGCAGAATTCCGCTGCGCAGCTCTATCGTGGCTGTCTCCGCGCGGATCTCGTTACTGACGCCTCTGGCCTTGCCTGAAAGAAGCGTGAAATCTTCCACCTCATAGGCAAAACCTCTCAGAGTCAGGCCATCCACCTGCGGAGTGAAGGGAATCAGCGACACATATTTTCCGAACTGCTCCGCCCTGCGGATCGTCATGCCGTTCTGCGTCATCCGGATCCGGTTGTGGGGATCGATAATTGCACAGGACACCCCGGCGTCCATGGCCATTTTCAGCAGATGCAGATTCCCGAGGACATGGTCAAGACGAGTCCCTGTCCCGCCGAGGATCGTGATCGCGTCCGCACCCATCTCAACAGCCCGCAGGATCGCAAGCTCCGTATCCGTCTCATCCTTCTCAGCCGGAAATGTCTCAATCCGCTGAGGACATCGCTCCCGAAAATACTGCAGCACCTCCGGATTCGCCGAGTCGAAATCTCCCAGAATCACATCCGGCAGCACCCCCGCCGTCCGGCAGAAATCAAGTCCGGAATCCGCGGAGATGATCCGATCCCACTCATGATCATTGATCCATTTTTCTGCAAACGGGAGGTCGATCTGACCCCCCGTAATAATCAAAGTATTCATAATCTTTCCTCTGATCATTATCCCATGATCTGTAAAAACTGATGAACGTTCTCCTCAATGGCGCCCTTGAAAACAGCGCTTCCGGCCACGATGATATTCGCGCCAGCCTGAAGGATATCCCTAAGATTCCCCAGTGTCACGCCGCCATCGACCTCGATATCCGTCTGGCAACCCTTTCGCTCGACCATTTCCCGGAGGTCACGGATTTTCTGCAATATATAGGGAATAAACGGCTGATCGCCAAAACCGGGGTTGACCCCCATCAGCAACACCATATCCAGCTCCGGGAGAATGTACTCCAGCGCGGAAAGCGGCGTGGCGGGATTTAAAACCGCACCGGCCAGCAATCCTTTATCTTTGATCTCATAGATCGTGCGGTCGAGGTGTCTGCATGCCTCCGCGTGTACCGTAATCAGGTCCGCGCCCGCATCCGCGAAATCCTTCACATAGCGAATCGGGTTCTCAATCATCAGGTGAACATCAAAAATCCGGTCCGTGCATCCCCGGATCGACTCGATCACCGGCACGCCGTAAGAGATATTCGGCACGAACATCCCGTCCATAACATCAATATGTACATACTGGGCGCCCGCCCGGTCCAGAATCCGAATCTGGTCTCCGAGATTTGAGAAATCCGCCGCTAAAATCGAAGGCGATAAACAATTCATCGTATTCTCCCCTCAGTATTTCTTTTTGTCACTCATCTCCTGACAGATCCGGAGATAATTCTCGTATCTGCTTTGGCTGATCCTGCCGTCCTGTACGGCCGCTTTTACGGCACATCCCGGCTCATTCCTGTGGCTGCAGCCCCGAAACCGGCAATCGCCGCGAAACGGCGCAAACTCCGGAAAAAGCAGATCCGGCATATCCGCCTCCACCGTCAAAGAGGTAAATCCGGGCGTATCGAAAATGAAGGTATCCTCTTCGATCGCGATCAGCTCTGAGTGGCGCGTCGTATGCCGCCCGCACTGAACCTTTTGACTGATCTCACCGGTCTCCATCTGTGCATGGGGTGCCAGCAGATTGATCAATGTAGACTTGCCGACGCCGGATGGTCCGGCCACCGTGCTGACCTTTCCGCTAAGCTGTCTGCGGATCGGTTCAATCCCCTCATTGGCCAATGCACTGAAGAAAAACAGCGGATAACCGGTCGGCAGATACGCTTCCCGGATCCTGTCCATCTCCTCCGCAGAGGCAAGATCCATCTTGTTCATGCAGATCACTGACGGGATCTGCCGCTGTTCCATCGTAACCAGAAAACGATCCAGAAGATTCAGGTTCGGCTTCGGTGAAGTCAATGCGAATATCACAATGGCCTGATCCACATTCGCCACCGCCGGGCGGATCAGTGCATTTTTCCGTGGAAGAATATCGACAATATTGCCGGTTTTCTCCTCCTCACTGATCGGCTCCACGACGACATAGTCGCCGACCAGAGGCTTGATATTCTGTTTTCGAAAAATGCCCTTTGCCTTACATTCGTAGATGCCGGATCCCACTGCAGATACATAGTAGAATCCGGCTATCCCTTTTATAATCCTGCCCTTTTTCATGAACTACTCTTCGTGGAAGGAAACGGTCTCCTCCTGCGGATTGGATGCGACCACGTTACCTGATTCATCATAGTAGTACCACACGATGACCAGTGTTCCCTGACTTGTTCCCGTAATCCCGGTCACGGAAATCGTGTACGGGAAGGTCGTGATATTTGTCCACGATCCGATCAATTCATCGCTCTCCGCCTTGTAGAGCTCAATATCCGCGTAGGCAACCGTCACATTTGTCGGCGCCTTGATAGAATTATTGATGTAATAAGTGGTTTCCTTCGCACCCAGACTGATTACCAGATCGACCGATGTGCCCATATCCACATATTTTCCGGAAGATACGCTCTGACTGATTACGTTGCCCTCCGCCACCGTGTCACTGTAATCCTGCGTGACCGAACCGACATTCAGGCTCGCATCCGCCAGTTCAGCCCGTGCATCCGCCTCCGTTTTTCCGACTACATTCGGAACCTTTGTCGTCTCACTTCCCTGGCTGACGTAGATCGTAACCGTATCGCCTTCGGCCGCGGTGCTGCCGGCTGACGGACTCTGCCGGATGACCTTTCCGGCCTCAACGGAGCTGTCATACTCAAACTCGCGGACCACACTCAGTCCCTTGTCCTCCAGTGCAGCCATGGCGGAATCGGAAGTGTAGCCGACTACATTCGGCACGGAGACCTCCGCAACCTCCTCTTCCTCCGGCTCGGCGGCTACTGTGACATAGATCGTCGTTCCCTCAGCCACCAAATCTCCCTCTTCCACATCCTGGAAGATAATCTGACCGGCCTCGTAGTCCTCCGACTCCTCCTCGCCGCTCTGTTCCACCAGAAGGCCAATCTCCTCCAGCGCTTCCTCTGCCTCCGCCAGCGTCATGCCGGTGAGGTCGATCATCTCAACCTGTTCGATCGTCTCGGTAATCTCCGTGTCGTTGGATGATTTCTTGCTGAAATCGATCAATCCGAAGAAATTCCCTACCATATAGATTACGACAGCCGCGATGATGACAAGAACCACAATCGTCAGGATTTTGACGATTTTCTCCATTCGGGAGTTTAAAAATCCACCCTCGTCCTCGTCGTCATCCTCCTCATCGTCATCCTCGTAAATATAGCCGTATTTCCCGTTTTTATCTTCCTCATCCTCGTCCTGTGAGGCGGCAGTCCCATCCTGAATCGGCATAAATTCATCATCGCTGACCACCCGGGTCTTCCCGGCTACCGGAGAATGCAGATCTACAAAATCCTCATTCGGAGTCAGAAGCGACTTCCGCAAATCCACCAGCAAATCCTCCATCGAAGCGTACCGCCGGTCCGCGCTCTTCTGTGTACATTTCAGGATAATCTTCTCCAGACTGATGGGGAGATCCGGCGCATAATACTCGGAGGGCGGAATCATCTCATCCTGAAGGTGCTTAATCGCGACAGCCACCGTGCTGTCTCCGTCAAACGGCACCCTGCCGGTCACCATCTCATACATGACGATGCCCAGCGAATAGATATCACTGGCATTGCTGACAAACCCGTTTCTCGTCTGCTCCGGCGATGCGTAATGGACGGATCCCATGACATCCGCGTGGATCGTGTTCTCGGAAACCGCGCGTGCGATGCCGAAATCTGTTACCTTGACCTTTCCATCCGTGGAAATCATGATATTCTGCGGCTTGATATCCCGGTGAATGATATTTCTGGCGTGAGCCGCCTGGATGCCGCGGGCCACCTGAATGGCGATGCTCAGTGTCTCCTTATAATTGAGCTGTCCTTTTTTCTCAATATAGGTCTTCAGCGTGATTCCCTGCACATATTCCATAATGATGTAGTGCAAATCACCCTGTGTCCCGACATCATAGACATTGACGATATTGGGATGCTCCAGTCCGGCTGCGGACTGCGCCTCCGCGCGGAACTTTTCCACAAAGCTCTTGTCTGTGCCGAACTCCGCCTTTAATACCTTGATCGCAACGCATCTGCCGAGCGTGAGATCCTTGGCCTTGTAGACATCGGACATCCCGCCGGCGCCGATCTTTTTCTCTATCTCATAGCGATCTGCAATCATCATTCCATTCTCTATCATCTGCATTTACCTCTCCAATTCCGGATCTATTAAAATAACTGTGATGTTATCCTTACCACCATTTTTATTTGCCTGAACAATCAAATATTCTGTCTTTGAGAGCATATCATCGGATCCGGACAATATATCAAGTATCTCCTCGTCCTCGATCATATTTGTCAGGCCGTCCGAACACAACAGAATCCATTCGCCCGGCTTCACCTCGGTCTCAAAGATATCCGCCTTCACCGTGTCATCTGCGCCGACGGCCCGGGTGATAATGTTGCGGTCCGGATGCCGCTTCGCCATCTGCGCATCCATCTCTCCCAACCGCACCATCTCCTGGATGAGCGAATGATCCTCCGTGATCTGGCGGATGCCGGCGCCGATCAGATACAATCTGCTGTCGCCCACATTCGCTGTCGTCAGGGTCTGTCCGTTCAGCACCGCCGCAACGACGGTTGTCCCCATCCCCATGGTTTCCGGATGTCCGTCAGCATACCGCCGGATTGCGTCGTTTGCCCGGGTAATGCTTTCACAAAGAATGCGGTCAAACTCGCAAAGCTTTGTCGTTCGCGCCGTGTCTGCTATTGTTTTTACCGCGCATCTCGATGCGAAATCTCCGGCGTTGTGTCCGCCCATCCCATCCGCGACAATGAAGAGATTGGGCAGGTTTCCCACCGGCTCTTCCGATGCGAAAAAATAATCCTGATTCATCTCTCTGCGGATACCGATGTCAGTCAGGGAACATGTTTTCATCTAAAACATCCTGCCTTTCCGCACGTCTCCCGAATATCTCAAAAAAAACATGAAAAATACAGAAAACATACTTTTGTCATTTTAGCACAAGAAAATCAAAAGGACAAGTCAATACGGCTCATCCGATAGAGTA
>JAJQBM010000234.1 GCA_021203285.1 Clostridiales bacterium
CTTGGCCTCCAGAGCCACAATCTGGCGCGCTAACCAGCTGCGCTATACCCACCATATGAGTAAAACAACTCTCTAAAGGTTATTCGAAAAAGCTGATTGCTCCGCGCGATGCGCTCCCGCAATCACCACCAAAATTCGCATTCCGAGCAACAGCTCTCCATGCTCATTTCGGTTTGATCGTCTAATATCCAGTCGCTTTGCCATGCAAACATGGCACGCGCCTGTCTATTGACGATGCTTTTTCTAAATATGCCCGAAGGGATTCGAACCCCCGACCCACGGCTTAGAAGGCCGTTGCTCTATCCAGCTGAGCTACGGACACACAACTCCAAAAACAAAAGGAGAGAGCGGGTGATGGGAATCGAACCCACGTGTCCAGCTTGGAAGGCTGGTGTTCTACCATTGAACTACACCCGCATAGATTGAGTCGGGGTGACAGGATTCGAACCTGCGGCCTCCTGGTCCCAAACCAGGCGCTCTAGCCAAACTGAGCCACACCCCGCTTCGCTCCGCCGCTCACCCGCAACGCAGAATCTATTATATGGCATGAATCTGGTCATGTCAACAGATTTTTTTTAATTTTTCCCGCATAAGCCGAAGCGCATTTCCTCTGTGGCTCCGCGCGTTCTTCTCCTCCGGAGAAAGCTGTGCCGTGGAGCAATTCAAATCCTCTACATAGAAAATCGGATCATAGCCGAAGCCGTTTTCACCGGCCGGTGTTTCCCCGATGTATCCCTCAATCGTGCCGCGGACGACCATCGGTTCCTGCCCCGGCACGACAGCCGCGACAGCGCATACAAAGCGCGCCGTCCGCTGTTCCCTAGGTACACCGCGCAGACGGTCCAGAAGCATCTGATTCTTGATGTCGTAGGAGGTGTCCTCCCCCGCATAGCGGGAAGAGTAAATGCCTGGCTCCTTATTCAGATAATCAATCTCCAACCCGGAATCGTCCGCCAGAACGATATCGTCACAGCAGGCAGCCACTGCTTTTGCCTTGATCAGGGCATTTTCCTCAAATGTGGCGCCGTCCTCGACGATATCGACCGCGATCCCCGCTTCCCTCATTGACTGAATCTCCCAGCCCAGATCACCCAGAATCTGCCGGATCTCAGTCATTTTATGTTCATTTCCCGTCGCAAAGATTATTTTCCTTTTCATTCCTCTGTATCCCTCTTACATGTGCCGATTTCATTTGTTTCTTGCGCCGGTTAGGAAGCCGCTTCCGGGCGCTGCTCCCCGCCCGTATGTCTCCGGGGCGGCTTCGGTCCGATATACTGGTAGAGCGTCGTCCGCAGCATGCCGTTATAGATTTTTCTCTTCTTATCCGCCTTCCGGCCGATACACCGCTCCGTATCCTCATAGGCGGAAAGCAGGTACTCAGACCAGCTATCCAGCCGCCCGAAGGCCTGACCGATCTCCCGGTACAGCTCCGGGAGTGCGTCCTTCTCCTCCAGCCGTTCTCCGTAGGGGGGATTGGTGATGACAAACCCGTATTTCTTCGGATGGTTCATCTCCGACACCGGTCTCTGCTGAAAATGAATCAGCCCGTCCACTCCGGCACGGCGCGCATTATCCCGCGCCGCACGGATGATCTCCCCATCGATATCATAACCCTGAATCTGCGTCCGGATCTCCAAATTGACCCGGTCATTGGCCTCCTCAAAGGCATCCCGCCACAGCATGGGGTCAATCAGACGATCCCATGTCTCCGCGAGGAAATGCCGCTGCATGCCCGGCGCCATATCCGCCGCAATCATCGCCGCCTCAATGGGAATCGTCCCGCTTCCGCAGAAGGGATCGACCAGAATACGGTCCTTTTTCCATGGCGTCAGTAGAATAATCGCCGCCGCCAATGTCTCCATGAGGGGTGCTTTGCTGCTCAGGATGCGGTATCCGCGCTTGTGCAGCGACTCCCCGGAGGTATCCAGACCGATCGTCACCTCATCCTTATTCAGAAATACCCGCAGCGGGAAAGACGCGCCGCTCTCCTCAAACCAACTGATTCCGTAACACTCCTTCATCCGCTCCACAATCGCCTTTTTCACGATGGACTGGATATCGGAGGGACTGAAAAGACGGCTCTTGACAGAGGAAGCCTTTGCGACCCAGAACCGCGCATCTACCGGAAGATACCGCTCCCACGGGATGGCGCGGACCGCCTCAAAAAGCTCGTCGAATGTTTCTGCGTGAAAATCGCCGACCTTCCACAGCACCCGCTCCGTCGTCCGGAGATTGATGTTGGCGCGGCAGACAGTTTCCGCATCTCCGGCAAAGGTCACCCGGCCATCCTCCACCTTCACGATATCATGGCCAAGGTCATAGATCTCCCGTTTTAAGACTGCCTCCATCCCAAAGTGACAGGGCGAGATAAACTCAAATGTCTCCATCCTTTTCCACCTCCGCCGGTTAATGTTCCCAAGCTGCAGGAAAGTCCCGGCATTGTCCTTTCAGCGCATCTGAGCGCCGATTCTTACCTGCATAAGTTTAGACGCCCCCGCTTTTCCTGTCAACCCAATCTTTTCATCTCCATGGAAAATTTTCCGCCCGATACCGCTGCCGCAGGTAGGCGTCGATACCTCCCGCAAGAGAACAAATGCGATACCCCTGACGGAGATACCGCCTTCCCTCCTGAATACTCAGAACACCGTGATCGCAGTAAAAAATATGCAGCCTGCGTTTATCTGTCCTGCGCATGAACTGCGCCAGATTTTCTGTCGGAATGCTGAGCGCTCCGGGAATGTGAAATTCCCGGTAATCCTCCTCATCTCTTAAATCAATCAAAATCGCATCCTTCTCCCGTACATACCTGCTCACATCCTTTGCACAAATCATACACAATTCCATAAAGCCTCCCGGAAATATCAAAACAGGCTGCCTGCGCAGCCTGTTTCGGTTTGCCTTACTATCATAGTATGCTTCTTATTCCGTTTTGCCAGCACAAGAGTGCTCAGCCGCAGTTCTTTCCGCAGTTGGACGCATTGGATGCGTTGGAAGCGTTGGACGCATTGGATGCATTCGAAGCGTTGGAAGCGTTCGACGCATTTTTCCCGCAGTCAGACGCGCGGTTCTGAGACTTATTCTGCGCTTTATTCTGGGACTTGTTCTGTGCCTTGTTGGAACCTGCCTCGTTCGTGTAATCATTGTCAGCCGAATAATTTCTTGCCATGATTCATTACCTCCTGTCTGTAATTTACACAGATAGTATCTGCCGATCAAATGAAATTATTCAGAATAATTACTTCATTTTTTTCAACGGAAGGAGAACCCGCTGCTGCCCTCCTGAGACTCCCCATAGGCATTTGCATCACTCTGACTGCCCTGCATCCCGCCGGAGGCATTCGTATTGCTCTGGCTGTCCTGCACGGAAGAGCTCTCTGTGGAGGATGTGTCCTGCTCGGAGGCATTGTCCAGCGTCACAGTGACCGTGATCTCCTCATAGCCGTCGCTTCCGCTGCGCTGAAGCGTAACCTCCACCGTCTCACCTACCGCATAATACTGAAGCTTCTCCTTCAGTGTATCGATGCTAGACACGGAGCTTCCGTCCAGCGCGGTAATGATATCTCCGGCCTGAATGCCCGCCGCCTCAGCGGCGCCGCCCTCCACGACAGAATAGACATACACGCCCTCCGGCATCCCGTACAGGGAAGCCGCCTCGGTGGAAACATCATAGCCGGTGATATTCAGCGCACCGTAGTTTTCCGTCAGCTTCGTCCGGGTCTCCTGTGTCATCAGCTCCTCCAGAATGGATTCCGCCTTGGACATGGGGATTGCGAAGCCCATATTGTCAATGGATGCGCTGGAGGAGGAGCTGTCGCTAGAGAACTTCGCCGTGTTAATGCCGACCAGCTCGCCCTTCATATTAAACAGTGCGCCGCCGCTATTTCCGGCGTTAATGGCCGCATCCGTCTGAATCAGCGTGTAGGTAACATCATCAATCGTAATCTCACGGTCCAGAGCGCTGACGATGCCGGATGTCACAGACTGTCCCAGCCCGAGCGCATTACCGATTGCAACCACGCTGTCGCCGACCTGCAGACTGTCGGAATCCCCGACTGTCGCGATGGATATCTGACTTAACACTTCCTCATCAATATCGGAAATCTGAACTGCCACGACTGCAAGATCATTCTCCTCAGAAGTTCCCTTCGTCTGCGCACTGTACACATAATCCTCGGAATCCAGGAAGCAGACAGTCAGCTTAGTGGAACCCTCGATTACATGGTAGTTGGTCGCAATCAAAAGCTCCGTATCGGTCTGGGCGACGATCACGCCGGAACCGCTGCCCTCGCTCTCCTGCTCATAGGTGCCGAACATCGTCTGCACCTCTGAGACGCTCTTATTCGTAATCGAAACCACGGAAGAGCTGCACATCTCCGCGATCTGCGCGACCGTGTACTCTGTGCCGGAGCTGCTGACTGTCGTTGCCTCCGCCGTCTCCTCCGTACTGCTCGTATCATCACTCTCAGCCTCGGAAAGCTTCGCGCTCGTCGTCTCCACCGTCGTCGATGTCGTCACAACATTTTTTTCGATGGCAAAGGATCCGATGATGCAGCCTCCGATGATCAATCCGCAGAGGATCGCACATCCGATCGCCTTCGCGTATACATTTCCGCGGTTTTTCTTTCTCTTTCTCGGCGGTCTCGCATCCCTCGGATCGCGATCCTGCGGAATGTAGGAATACTGCTGTTGCGGATGCTCGTGCGCGCCGTCGCCCTTTATCCGGTACAGGCCGTCCTCCGCCTGTCCGTTTCCTGCATCCTGTCCGGCACTTCTGTAGGTTGTCTCCTGCGTATACGGCGTGCCCTGAGCGCTTGCCCCGTCGCCTGTATCCTGCCCGGCGGCGTTATAAGCCGTCTCCTGCGCGGAATGCCCGATTTCCGCATCCCTCGCCTCATCGGTCCGGTCTTTCGTCTCGCCCATCATCACAAACCCCGATTCCTCCGGAGCCTGCACATCAGGCTCGGCAAAGATATCCTCCTCCTGCTGCTCTTCTATATTCTGGCTGTCACTCATCCTCTGATCTCGTTTTTCATCTTCAAACATGGCGTTGCCTCCTTATCCTGTATGTTGGTATCATCATAAAATCTCTATGTTGCAAAAAAATGTTGTTTGTGTGAAAACTTCGTGAACTCCTCCCCTTTCATTCGGTCGGAACGGTATGACAAAGCCCCTGGAAATCTCCGGGGGCCTTTACGTGCGTGAGAGGATTCGAACCCCCGACACCTTGGTCCGTAGCCAAGTGCTCTATCCAGC
>JAJQBM010000112.1 GCA_021203285.1 Clostridiales bacterium
TAATAGTACCATGCGGTCAGGGGAAGCAAAAACAATTGGAGAAAAGCACCGGACCATAGTTTCCCCAGCCCTTTTTGCGCCATTGATCGCCAACGTCCAACTTCCCCATCCGTACGCAGACCCTGTATCTCATCTCCCGCTCCAACACCAATTTTTCTCTTTTCTTCCATCCTCTCCTGCCGTTTCTGCGTCACGGCGGAGGAGAGGACGATGGCTGCCATCGCCAAAAAAGAAAACTGAAAGCCGCTCTGATACAAGCTCATCGGATTGCAGATCAACAGGAGAAGCGCTGCCATGGCCAGCGCGTTTGCCGCATCGTAAGTACGCCCCAGAACCTCGGCGCCCATGATAAGGAGATACATGATCAACGCACGGCATGACGCCACACCCATACCGCTCATAACCACAAAACAGATCACCACCGTGCTTCCGACTCCCGCCGCTGCCGGATACGGGCAGCGCAGCCTGCGCAAAAAACGAAACACACCCATGCCGAGTATTGAAATGTGCAGGCCGGAGATGGCAAGAATATGGGAAATCCCGGCAGATTGGTAGAGCTCCTTCACCTCCTGATCCATCAATCCCTTGTTACCGGCCACCAGTGTTGCGAGCACCCCGGCATCCCGCTCATTTAATGCTCCGACAAAAACAGCGGACAGATTCTTTTTGAATTGGTAGAGGGTTTCCCTGAGGCAGACCCTCCGGCTTTTCTGAAGCGTGATTTCATCCGCATACACGCGGAAAGAAATATCCTGACAGCGGTAATACTCTGCGGAATCGAAATTCCCATCGTTCGCCGCAGATGGAAACGCCTCTACATCCCCATACACAGTCACATAAGAACCGATCGGGATTTCGTCTGAATCAGAGTAAACCAGAACTTTTTTATAAGATTTCGTCCTGAGATAATACAGATAATTGTTCGACTTAATTTCTTTTTTATATACGGTGCCGGTCAGCTCCGTCCCTGACCCGAACTCTGCGGCATTTTGTATCCGTTCATAATTCAGATCCTGTCCCATGCAGAGCAGAAACGCCGTTACCCCAAATCCGGCCGCCACCAAACCGGCCGCCGCGGTCTCCCGCTTTCTTCTGCTGCTTTTCAGAATCCAAAAGACAGATGCGCTGAGAACAGCCAGCAATGCCGGCCACACATCCTCTTTTCGGCAGTAAAGGATGATTCCGAAAAGGAATGCCAGAGCAAACAGGCACAGATGACGCCTATTCTCCAGTGTCAAGCAGACCCTCCTTCTCTGACTGTTCCTCCTGATCTACTTCCACATCCTCTCCCCCTTCCGTGACAAGATCCAAATTTGCGGTATAAACTTCCTGCAGAGACAGATCCTGCCGGTAGACCAGATTGGTCTCGCCGTTTACCGCGATCTGTACCGTGTCCACGATGGAAAGCTCCGACAGGGAGTTGACGATGGAATAGATAACTACCGACTCCTGTATATCGTAATTCTGCGTCAGAAATGCCTCATCAAGGTTTACGATGCAGGCGCCGTCCAGTGTGGATACAATGATGAGCTCCGTCCCCTCCGGAATCGCAGACTGCGCGTTCTCGGAGACGGGTCCCTTCAAAAGCTGTTCCATCACCAGCTTTTCCGTGGAAATATTGCTGGAGTAGTAGTAAACATGCTGTGTCTCGCTGACAAGATTCGTCCCGTCCAGAGAGGCAAAATATAAAGTCAGATCTGCCACCTGAATGTCATTGAGTTCCTCCCCCGGGTTGTCCACAAAAGAATCCCGCGTCATGACGCCGACCACATTTCCATTTGCATCCGTCAGCGGCTCACTCCCTATATAAAAACAAACCTCGTCAATCTCCTCAATCTGCAGCATGGTCTCTGCAACGGCCTCCCGGCAGAGCGCCTCCTGTACAACATCCATTTCCCGATAGGCTTCGTTAAAATAGAGTGTCAGTCTGTTCTCACTGTATTCATACTGTTGGAGCTCAACCCCGATCGGGTACAGGCACTGGTAATCCACACGGTCTGTCCCCTCCTCAATCAGAGCCAGAAATTCCGCGATCATCGCCTCTGTGTCCGTCGGATCCGTCTCCGGCTCATACTCCATCAGTTCCAACCCTGTCACATCCTGATTGATATAGTAAATATAGTAATCTGTCTCTGCCGTTTTCTCTTTCCAGCATCCCGCTGCCGCAAGCAGAACGGACATGGCAAAGGCGAGAGCAATCAGCAGAAATCCTCGCTTTCTTTTCCCTCTCAATCTGAGATCCTCCTTCGAGAAAATAAAGTTACTCAATATAATTCAATGGAATGCAGACGGTAAATGTCGTCCCCTCATCCGACACACTCTCCACACGGATCGTTCCCCGGTGCAGAATCACCGCGCTCTTTGTGATGGCAAGCCCCAGCCCGATCCCGTCGATCTCATTGGAGTGGGATTTGTCCACGCGGTAAAACCGCTCGAAAATCTGATCCTGAGACTCCTCCGGGATACCGATGCCGTTGTCCTGCACCGCAACATAAAAATACTGATGATCCGCGTTGAGGGACACATGTACCCATCCCTCCGGACGGTTGTATTTGATCGCGTTCTCGATCAGGTTTGACAATGCCAGCGTCAGCATAACCTCATCAATATCGGCTGTGACCGGCCGGAAGCTCTCCAGCACCAGATCCACATTTTTCTTGCGGGCAATCGGCCGCAGCCTTTTCATGATCAGTTCCAGCAGATCATTGATATTCGTCGGCACGATATTGACATCCGGGGAAGTCCGATCCATCTTCACCAACGACAACAGATCGTTGATGATCTGGTTTTCCCGATCGATCTCCGCCCCGATATCCGTCATAAACTCCCGGTAGACCTCCACCGGAACCTCCTCCTGCATGATCAGGGAGTCCGCCAGAACCTTCATGGAGGCAAGCGGCGTCTTCAGCTCATGCGAGACATTCGACACAAACTCCTGGCGGGACTGGTTCACCGTCTGAATCCGCCCCAGCATCTCATCACATGCCGCGGAGATCATCGCAGTCTCAGAATAAGTATCAACCCTCTTAAAGTCACGCTCATACCCGTCCTGCACACTGCGAATGGACTGTGCCAACCGCTTCAGCGGCTTTGCCATTTGTGTTGTGACCAGCAAGGCCACCACGATGATTGCGACATCCAGCAGCAAAGTAATCAGCCAGAACCACTGCCGCATATACTTGAGATTTAACTCAATACTGTCCGTGGAGACACTGACCACCATCACGCCGATGGTTTCCAGAGAATCTGTATTTACAATCGGAATGGTCACCTCAATGTAATGATATTTATCGTCATATGTGTGCGTAGTCTCTCCCTGATACGCGATGATCACATCCTGCGTCAGAATTAGCTTTCCCTCATCCATGTTGTAGGTGTCGTCCACAATCCGGAACGTGTTATCCGTGAGGATAATCCGCCCATCATAGATTGTAGACATCTGATCAAGCTGCACGGAAATTGAATCGAACTCCAGCGTCGTCAGATAATCGCTGGCCGCAATCTGCGTCGCAAGAAGCTTCGCCTGACTAGTAATCTCCGTGTCGCGAACGGATACCGCCCGGTTTTCATAGATCGACAAAAGACCCACCCTCAGCACAAAGCCGGGGGCGATTCCAAATATCAGTATTATAAGCAGAATACGAAATCTGAGACTTTTTAGTATATCCACAATCCTTTTCAAGCCAATTCCCTCTATTTATCCGAATGATAAAAATATCCGACGCCCCACTTCGTGTGAATGTACCTCGGCTCGCTCGGATTGACCTCCACCTTCTCGCGAAGGCGGCGCACATGGACATCAACCGTCCGAAAATCACCCGGATACTCATAACCCCAGACGAGATTCAGGAGCCGCTCGCGGCTGTATACCTTATTGGGTGTCTTTACCAGAAGCTCCATCAGGTCAAACTCCTTCGCAGTCAGCTTAACCTCTTTTCCCTGAATAAACAGGCGCCGGCTGTCACAGTCAAGCTTCAAATCGCCGTCGATGATGAGATTCGGATTCTGGATCTCATGCGAGCGCGCAGTCCGGCGCATGATCGCCTTGATCCGCGCTTTTACTTCAAGAATATTAAACGGCTTGGTGATGTAATCGTCCGCACCGTACTCCAATCCCAGAATCTTATCCATATCCTCACCCTTTGCGGTGAGCATGACGATGGGGACATCCGAGAACTCCCGGATCGTCTGACAGACCTCCAACCCGTCCATCTTTGGAAGCATGATGTCCAACAGAATGATGTCGTACTCCTTGTTCCGCGCCATCTCCAATGCTTCTTCCCCATCATAGGCACAGTCCACTTCCATACCATCCCGAATCAGGCTAAAGCGAATTCCCTTTACAATCAATTTCTCATCGTCTACGACCAGCACCTGTTTTGCCATGCGGCTCCTCTCCTCCCCTCAGATTGTTATCTCATCCTTTATCCTGTCATAGGTAGCCTGTGCGATCCCGCTCACCTGCATGATCTCCTCCACGCTCTGAAAAGCGCCGTGCTCATCCCGGTAGGCAACGATTGCGGCTGCTTTCGCATCCCCGATTCCGCTGAGCGAAGTCAGCTCGGCTACGGACGCTGTGTTGATATTCACCCTGCCGTCATCCGGCGATGCAGAAATCTCCGTCTCAGCCGTCCCGACCTCCTCCGCCGCCTCATCGACTGTCGGAATGTAAATCATTTCACCATCCTCAACAGTCTGCGCCAGATTGACACTGCGCGCATCCGCGTCCTGTGTCAAACCGCCCGCCATCTCCACCAGCCGATAGATACGGTCCGCGCTCGAAAGCTCATAAACTCCGGGAGCTTCAACCGCTCCGCAGATATAGACGCAGACTGTATCTGCGCCCTCCGTCTCCAAATCCGCCTCTGTCTCCTCGTCCGCAGAAACTTCCTCCTGTACAGAGATGTCCTGCTTCAGTATGACATCCGGATCCGCGGTCCCGCAGCCATGAAAAATAAGAAACGCCGCACAAGCCATATATACGATTCCACGTTTCATCCGATGCATCTCCTCCACATCCAAATGTAAAGCGTTTCTATGCTTTACATCAATTTTAACATTCTCAAAAAATATTACAACCCTATTAATAAAATTTTAAAGAATCCTTTTTCGTCTATGTCTCACAAGACACACAGACACTACGGCTGCCGCCGACAGCACCAGAGCCAGAGCTGCCGCCGCTGCCTGACTTCCCGCGGCTTCACCGGTATCCGGAAGGGTAAAGG
>JAJQBM010000186.1 GCA_021203285.1 Clostridiales bacterium
CACTTAAATATATTTCTTTTATAATAGACAGGATCGAATTAACTCAGAGGGAGAACACGATGAGATGAAAGAATTAGCCAAGACTTATGATCCGAAGGGGCTGGAAGGCCGCCTCTATCAAAAGTGGGAAAATAATCATTATTTCCATGCGGAGGTTGACCGCAGCAAAAAACCGTTTACCATTGTGATGCCGCCGCCGAATATCACCGGCCAGCTTCACATGGGCCATGCTCTGGACAACACGCTGCAGGATATCCTGATCCGTTATAAGAGAATGCAGGGGTATTCCGCCCTGTGGCAGCCGGGGACAGACCACGCCGCGATCGCTACCGAGGTGAAGGTCATTGCCAGCTTAAAGGAGCGCGGCATCGACAAGGCGGACCTGACGCGGGAGGAGTTTCTGAAGTACGCGTGGGAGTGGAAGGAAGAGTACGGCGGGCGGATCGTCCGTCAGTTAAAGAAGATGGGTTCCTCCGCCGACTGGGAGCGCGAGCGGTTTACTATGGACGAGGGCTGTTCCGCCGCGGTGAAGGAGGTTTTTGTCCGCCTGTTTGACAAGGGATATATTTACAAGGGATCCCGCATCATCAACTGGTGCCCGGTCTGCAAGACCTCGATCTCCGACGCGGAGGTGGAGCATGTGGAGCAGGCAGGCCATTTCTGGCATATTAAATACCCTATCATCGGAGAGGAAGGACGGTTCGTGGAGATCGCGACCACCCGTCCGGAGACGATGCTCGGCGATACCGCGGTTGCGGTCAACCCGGATGATGAGCGGTATCAGGACATCATCGGAAAGATGCTTCTGCTTCCGATTGTCAACCGCGAGATCCCGGTCATCGCAGACGCTTATGTGGACAAGGAGTTCGGGACCGGCTGCGTGAAGATCACACCGGCGCACGACCCCAACGATTTCGAGGTCGGGAAGCGCCACGGCATGGAGGAGATCAATATCTTAAACGACGACGCCACCATCAACGCCAACGGCGGCATCTATGAGGGGATGGGCCGCTACGAGGCGCGGGAGGCGATCGTAAAGAGGCTGGACGAGATGGGACTTCTCGTCGGCATCAAGGACCATGTTCACAATGTGGGCCGGCACGACCGCTGCAAGACCACGGTGGAGCCGATGATCAAGCCGCAGTGGTTTGTGAAGATGGATGAGATGGCGAAACCGGCCATCGAGGCGATTCAGTCCGGCAGGCTGAAGTTTGTCCCGGAAAACTATGGGAAGACCTATCTGCACTGGCTGGAGAATATTCGCGACTGGTGCATTTCCCGCCAGCTCTGGTGGGGACATCAGATTCCTGCATGGTACTGTGAGGACTGCGGCGAGATGATTGTGGCGCGGGAGACGCCCTGCAGTTGTCCGAAGTGCGGCAGCAAGCGGCTGAAACAGGATGAGGACACGCTGGACACATGGTTTTCTTCCGCCCTGTGGCCTTTCTCCACGCTCGGCTGGCCGGAAAAGACGGAGGAGCTGGAGTATTTTTACCCGACGGATGTGCTGGTGACCGGATATGATATCATCTTTTTCTGGGTGATCCGCATGGTCTTTTCCGCGTTGGAGCAGACCGGGACGGAGCCCTTCCACACGGTGCTGATCCACGGCCTCGTCCGTGACGCGCAGGGAAGGAAGATGAGCAAATCGCTGGGCAACGGCATCGACCCGTTGGAGGTGGTGGACAAGTACGGCGCGGATGCCCTGCGCCTGACGCTAGTCACCGGAAATGCGCCCGGCAATGATATGCGGTTCTACTGGGAGCGCGTGGAGTCCAGCCGGAACTTTGCCAACAAGGTCTGGAATGCGTCGCGCTTCATCATGATGAATCTGGGCGACGACCAGCCGTATGAGCCGTCCGCTGACGAGCTGTTCCCGGTGGACAAGTGGATTCTGTCCAAGGTCAACACGCTGGCCAAAGATGTGACGGAAAACATGGATAAATTTGAACTGGGTATCGCGGTCCAGAAGGTCTTCGATTTTATATGGGAAGAGTTCTGCGACTGGTATATTGAGATCACGAAGACCCGCCTCGCACAGAAGGAGGAGAAACCTGCGGCGGCAAACAGCGCCCTCTGGACGCTGAAAACCGTGCTGACAGACGCCTTAAAGCTGCTGCACCCGTTTATGCCGTTTATCACGGAGGAGATTTACTGCACGCTCTGCCCGGAGGAGGAGACGATCATGCTGGCTCCGTGGCCCGAGTACCGCGAGGACTGGCATTTCGAGGAGGCGGAGGTCTCCATCGAGGCGATCAAGACACTGGTGCGTGCGGTCCGGAACCTGCGCTCCGAGATGAATATTCCGCCCAGCCGCAAGGCCAGCTACTATGTGGTTTCGCAGGATGAGAATGTCTGCGCGCGTCTGGAGACGTTTCAGGATGTATACCGCAACCTGATCAGCGCGGCCGAGATCCATGTTCAGCCTGACATGACCGGCATCCCGGAGGACGCGGTTTCCGTGGTCATCCCGAAAGCCGTGGTGTACGTTCCGCTGGATGAGCTGGTGGATGTGGAGAAGGAGCGCGAGCGTCTTCAGAAGGAAAAGGAGCGTCTGCAAAAGGAGCTGGCACGGTCGAACGGCATGCTGAAGAATGAGAAATTCCTGAGCAAAGCGCCTGCGGAGAAGGTTGAGGCGGAGAAGGAAAAGCTGGAAAAATACACCGCCATGATGGAGGACGTTGAATCAAGGCTCCGGTTCATGGAAAGCTCCCGCAGGTAAGCACTGCCGAATGAGAGGAGAGATGCGATGAACCCCGGTATAAAACATGATATGGAGGAGGCCGTGGATTTTCTCTACGGCCTGCCGAAATTTACCACAAAGAACAGTCTGGATCATACCCGAAAGCTGCTTGCGCTTTTGGGTGATCCCTGTTTTAAGAGAAAAATTATTCACGTGGCGGGAAGCAACGGAAAGGGAAGCGTCTGCTGTTTCCTGTACCACATGCTCCTCGCGGGAGGGAAGACGGCGGCGCTGTTTACCTCCCCACATCTGATTGATATCCGCGAGCGGTTTCAGATGAACGGCGGGATGGTTCCGGAGGAGGAATTTCTGGAGGGATACCGCAGGGTGCGGTCCGCCTCGGCGGAGCTTGTCCGAAATAATCTGAATCATCCTACGTTTTTCGAGTTTATTTTTGCCTTGGGCATGGTACTCTTTGAGAGAGCGCAAACAGAATACATTGTTCTGGAGACCGGACTGGGCGGCCGCCTCGACGCGACCAACAGCTTTCCGACGCCGCTTCTCTCCGTGATCACGTCCATCAGTCTGGAGCACACCGAGATTCTCGGAGGGACGCTGGCGCAGATCGCCGCGGAGAAGGCGGGCATCCTAAAGCCGGGCGTTCCGCTGGTGTTTTTTGACGATGACGGGGAGTCGGCGGATGTGATCCGCCGGCGCGCATCTGCGCTTGGCTGTCCGCAGTACCCGATTTCTAAAAAAATGTTTCAAAATTATGAAATCAAAGAGGAGGGTATTGATTTTTCACTTTCGACTGCTTATGATAAATCGAAAAGAGGAGCAGTTCGGTGGACCGTTCCGGGACACGCGGTTTATCAAATAGAGAACGCGGCGCTTGCCATCACGGCTATGCGTGTGCTGGATCTGATGGATGACGCGGTCATACAGAGAGGGCTGTCGGAGGCGAAGTGGCCGGGACGGATGCAGGAGGTCGTGCCGGAGATATACTTTGACGGCGCGCACAATCCCTCCGGGATCGCCGCTTTTATCGAGTCCGTCCGGGTTCTCACGAAGGATGACGGCGTTCCGCCGCTGCTTTTGTTTTCCATGGTGAAGGAAAAGGATCTCCATGCGGCGGCAGATCTGCTGACGGCATCCGTTGCATGGGATGCCATCGCAGTCACGACGGTGGACGGAGAGCGCGGCGTGCCGGCCGAGACCCTGCGCAGCCTGTTTTTCGGAGACGGGGGAAAGGCAGCCGCCTGCCCCGTGGACAGCTTCGCAGACAGCCGTGAGGCGTTCACGGCGATGCGTCGCCGCAAAAAGCCCGGCCAGAAGCTCTTCTGCACCGGATCCCTGTACTTTGTCGGGGAGTTATTGAGGTTGATTTCTTGAAAGAAAGGACATTCCATGATTGATTTCGAAGAAGAATTAAAAAAGTTTGAGCCCAGCAGGGAGATCGACGACGCGGAGGACGTGATCTACAGCCGCGACCTGACAGACCTGATGGACATACTGCAGGAAATGCTGCGGGATTCCAAGAGCTGACGGAGGTGCGCGATGAAATATTATTACTGCGGCGGCTCACTGGATTTCACAGATACCTGTCCGGACTGCGATGCCAATGTCCGCGTCTGGAAAAAGATCCATATCATGTCTGACCGCCTCTACAATGAGGGGCTGGAGAAGGCGCGGGTGCGGGATCTGAGCGGAGCCATCGAGGCGCTTCAACTGAGCCTGCGATATAACAAGCTCAATGTCGAGGCACGCAATCTTCTCGGTCTGGTCTGGTATAAGATGGGCGAGACGGTCAACGCGCTCAGCGAGTGGGTGATCAGCAAGAGCCTCTGCCCGGAGGAGAATCGGGCGGCAGAGTATCTCGCAGACGCCCAGCACAGCGCTTCCCAGCTTGAGAATATGAATCAGACCGTCAAAAAGTTTAATCAGTCCTTGACCTACTGTCAGGATGGCAACTATGATCTGGCAATCATCCAGCTAAAGAAGGTCATCGCCTTAAACCCCAAGATGGTGAAAGCGCACCAGCTTCTGGCGCTTCTCTACATGTGGGAGGACCGTCATGATCTGGCGTTCCGCATTCTGCGTCAGGCAGAGAAGATCGATACAAACAACACGGCTACCATGCGGTACAGGCAGGAGTGCCGGGAGCATCTGAAGGCCAACGGAAAGCTGAAGCCATCCAAGGAGGACGAGGATACCGTCACCTACCAGAGCGGCAATGATATTATCATTCGCCCTGCAAAGTTCACCGACAACTCCGCAGTGCGGACGGTGGTGAGTATGCTGATGGGGGCGGCCATCGGGGTGGCTGTCGTCTGTTTTCTGGTGATACCGGGTGTGCGGCAGAGGGCCAATGCGAACACCTCCTCCCAACTGGTGGAGGCCAACCAGACGATTTCCGCCGGAGAGCAGTCGATTTCAAGTCTTGAGGAGGAGATTGAGTCCCTGACACAGCAGCTAGCCGAGGCGGAGAGCGCGACGGATGAGGCAGAGGAGCAGGTAGCGGTCTATCAACAGCTTCTGGAT
>JAJQBM010000242.1 GCA_021203285.1 Clostridiales bacterium
CATCATATCATAGTGAACAATAGCGCTTCATAAAGAAATGTTACAAGATAAGAAGGAATTAGATTGAAAAAGATATTGATTTTCTTAATCAAATTTTACCGAAAGAATATATCTCCGACAAGGGTCTGTAAATGTCCCTATTATCCGACCTGTTCCACATACGGCCTGCAGGCAGTGGAAAAATATGGGGCTTTGAAGGGCGGCGCGCTTGCGGCGTGGAGAATACTCCGGTGCAACCCGTTTTCCAAGGGTGGATATGATCCAGTTCCGTAACTTTCAGGAGGAAAATTATGAATTCCCTGTTTCTTTTAACACAAAATTCCAATGCGATTCTCGGGCCGATTGCGAAGGTGCTCGGTTGGATTATGAATGGCATATATGTCATTTTGGATGATTTTCTGAATATCCAGAATATTGCTCTGACAATTATCATTTTTACCGTTGCCATTTACCTGTGCATGCTTCCGCTTACATACCAGCAGCAGAAGTTTTCAAAAATGTCTCAGGTCATGAATCCGGAGATACAGGCAGTACAGAAGAAATATAAAGGGCGTAAGGATTCCGCATCCATGCAGGCGATGAATGAGGAAACGCAGGCTATTTATCAGAAATACGGCGTGAATCCTTCCGGAAGCTGTGTATTTATGATTATTCAACTGTTGATTCTTTTCCCTCTGTACCGGGTGATTTACAATGTGCCTGCCTATGTTACGCGGGTTAAGGATTCCTTCGATTCAGTTGTGACCGGTATTATGAATACCAGCGGCTATCAGGATACGATGACAGCTTTTCTGTCGGATATTTCTGCGAAAAACTCCGTCTTAAAAAATGTCAGCCTGAATTTTGAAGGAACACAGACGGAAGCATATGATTCCATCATCGATGTTCTCTATAAATGTACCTCGGCGAACTGGCAGACACTGGCGGAGAAATTCAGCGGACTTGCGGATACAGTCACGTCCACGCAGGCGACAGTAGAGCATTTTAATAACTTCCTCGGAGCAAATATTGTTTATTCACCGAGAACATTGATTTCAACCGGATTTAATGAGGGACAGTATTTCCTGATTGTGATTGCCATCCTGATTCCGGTCATCTCGGCTGGTTCCCAGTTTATCAGCATGAAGCTGGTTCCGCAGCAGAATAATAACAACGACCAGCAGGAGGCGATGGCTTCCCAGATGAAGATGATGAATTACTTCATGCCGTTTTATTCTTTGCTGATCGTGTTTTTCCTTCCAATCGGTGTCGGCATTTACTGGATCGCAGGTGCTGTTATTCGCGTGATTCAGCAGCTTTTACTGAACCGCCATTTTGACCGGATGGATCTGGCAAAAGTTGTAGCCGATAATGAGAAGAAAGCCGAGGCGAAGGCGAAAAAGAAAGCAGAAAAGAAAGGTGTTTCCGGAGAGAAGATTTCTTCCGCAGCCCGGATTAATACGAGACAGATCGACGCACAGAAGCATAAAACCATGGCGGAGAAAGCTTCTTCCGCAGTAAAAACTTCCTATAAGGGAAATTCACAGATAAAATATAAGGAAGGAAGTCTGGCGTCAAAGGCAAATAAAGTCAGGGATTATAACGAGAAAAATTCCAAATAGGAGGGGTATAGAGTATGGAATATATTGAAGTGACAGCAAAAACAGTTGACGATGCGATCACAGATGCCCTGATAAAGCTTGGTGTGACCAGTGATCAGATCGAATATGAGGTCATTGAAAAGGGAAGTACCAGTTTTTTGGGATTTAACAGCAAACCGGCCGTTATCAAAGTAAGAAAGAAATTTACATCAGAAGATTGTATCCGGGATTTCCTTAGCCGTGTTTTGGAAGCGATGGGTATGCAGGTAGAGATACTCATTACTGCTTCCGAGGAGGAGGAGAATGTTTACGATGTCGAATTAAAGGGCGACGATGTGGGCGTTCTGATCGGAAAGAGGGGACAGACGCTCGATTCACTGCAGTATCTGACCAATCTGGCGATCAATAAGAATCTGGACACCTATATCAAGGTGAAACTGGATACAGAGGATTATCGAAGCCGGAGAAAAGAAACGCTTGAGAATCTTGCGAAAAATATCGCCTACAAGGTAAAGCGGACAAAGAGGCCGGTATCTCTGGAGCCGATGAATTCGTTTGAGAGAAGGGTGATTCACTCCGCTCTGCAGAATGACAGGTATGTGACGACCTATAGTGAGGGAGAGGGTTCTTACCGTCATGTGGTTGTGGCGTTTAAGCGGGAGCCGAGAAATAATCATAATAATTATCGGCGGAATGACAGAGAGAAAAAAGATTGATGGAGAAGTTCCGGTTTTGCCGGAACTTTTTCAATATCCGCGGAAATGAGGAATGAATGGTGAAAACAGATACAATCGCAGCGATCGCGACGGCGATGTCTGACTCGGGAATCGGGATTGTCCGCATCAGCGGAGAGGAAGCATTTGCGGTAGCGGACCGCATGTTTTTTTCCGGAGTAAATCAATCAGAAAAAAAATTATCTGACATGGAGTCCCATACGGTTCATTATGGATATATCATGGATAATGGGGAAGTGATCGATGAAGTGTTACTTCTGGTTATGAAAGCGCCCCGGACATACACCAGAGAGGATGTCGTGGAGATCGACTGCCATGGCGGTGTTCTGGTGATGAAGCGGATTCTGGAGGCGGCATTTCACTGCGGAGCCCGTCCGGCAGAGCCCGGAGAATTTACAAAACGCGCTTTTTTAAACGGACGGATTGATCTTTCTCAGGCGGAATCGGTCATCGACGTAATCAATGCAAAAAGTGATCTCGCTCTGAAAAGCTCTGTGAGCCAGCTAAGGGGCGCTGTTTCCGCGAAAGTGAGGAAAATAAGAGACGATCTTCTCTATGAGACGGCATATATCGAATCGGCTCTGGATGACCCCGAACACTATTCTCTGGATGGATATTATGAGAAATTACAGGGCAAGGTGAACGATATCTGTGAGAGCGTTCACCGTCTTATTCTCTCCTCGGAAAACGGGAAAATGATAAAAGAGGGCATACGGACTGTAATTGTCGGAAAGCCGAATGTCGGAAAATCATCCCTGATGAATCTTCTGGTTGGGGAGGACCGCGCGATTGTCACGGAAATTCCGGGAACGACGAGAGATATTCTGGAGGAACAGATTCAAATCGGCGGTGTCGGACTGCGGATCATCGATACAGCGGGAATTCGCGATACGGAGGATGTGGTAGAAAAGATCGGTGTTTCCCGTTCAAAGGAATTTCTTAAAACAGCAGATCTGGTGATCTATGTGATGGATTCATCCACTGCGATAGACGAAAACGATCGGAAGATTATGGAAGCGGTTAAGGGGAAACGGACCATTATTCTTCTCAATAAAGCGGATTTGGATCCGCAGATTTGCGAAGAGGATGTCCGCCGATATCTGGATGACCCCATTTTATCTGTCTCCGCGAAAAAGGGAAGCGGCATAGAGCAGTTAGAGCAGATGATTCAGGATATGTTTTTCGATGGAAAAATTTCGTTCAATGATGAGGTAATTATTTCGAATGAGAGACAAAAGCATGCCTTGGCGGAGGCGGAGAAGAGTCTACAGCTTGTTCTCCAAAGTATGAAGGACGGGATGCCGGAGGATTTTCTGCCCATCGACATGATGAGCGCTTATGAAGAACTGGGAAAGGTCATCGGGGAATCGGTGGGGGAAGATCTGATCGATGAGATTTTTTCAGAGTTTTGTATGGGAAAATGAGAATCGGAAGGAAGTTGAGAGATGTCTGTAGTCAGAGAAGAGTATGACGTTTGTGTTGTTGGTGCGGGACACGCGGGGTGCGAAGCGGCCCTTGCCTGTGCACGTCTGGGACTGGATACCATTTTGTTTACGATCAGCATAGAGAGCGTAGCCATGATGCCCTGCAACCCGAATATCGGGGGAAGCTCAAAGGGGCATCTGGTGAGAGAAATCGATGCGCTCGGCGGAGAGATGGGGGTCAATATTGATTATACCTTTATTCAGTCAAAGATGCTGAACAAATCCAAGGGTCCTGCAGTCCATTCCCTTCGCGCGCAGGCGGACAAGGTGGAATATACTATGCGGATGAGGGAAGTGCTCCAGAATACGGAGCATCTGACGCTGCCGCAGGCGGAGGTCTCAGATCTCATGGTGAAAGATCATGTAATCCGCGGGGTGAAGACATTCTCCGGGGCAGAATATTACAGCAAGGCGGTGGTTCTCTGTACGGGAACCTATCTGAAAGCCCGCTGTCTCTATGGGGATGTGGTAAATTATACCGGTCCGAATGGTCTGCAGGCTGCGAATCATCTGACGGATTCCCTCGTAAAAAACGGAGTGGAGATGTACCGTTACAAGACCGGCACGCCGGCGCGGATTGACCGCCGGTCGATCGATTTTTCCCGGATGGAGGAACAGTTCGGGGACGAGAGAGTCGTGCCGTTTTCTTTTACGACGGATCCGGAGAGTGTGCAGATCGATCAGGAGAGCTGCTGGCTGACCTATACAAACGAGCGGACACATGAGATTATCCGGGAAAATCTGGACCGGTCTCCCCTGTTTTCCGGGATGATTGAAGGCACCGGTCCGAGATACTGTCCGTCTATCGAGGACAAAGTGGTAAAGTTTTCGGATAAAGACCGACATCAGTTGTTTATTGAGCCGGAGGGAAATCATACAACAGAAATGTATATCAGTGGTATGTCAAGTTCTCTTCCGGAGGATGTGCAGTATGAGATGATTCACACAGTTCCCGGTCTCGAACACGCAGTGATCGTGAGAAATGCGTATGCCATCGAGTACGACTGCATCAACCCGAGACAGCTGACCCCGTCGCTGGAATTTAAGGAGATATCCGGCCTGTTTTCCGGCGGTCAGTTTAACGGAAGCTCTGGTTACGAGGAAGCGGCTGCCCAGGGACTGGTGGCCGGTATCAATGCGGCGATGAAGATCAAGGGAAAAGAGCCCCTCATTCTGGACCGCTCCGAAGCGTACATCGGTGTGCTGATCGATGACCTTGTGACAAAGGAAAATCATGAACCGTACCGGATGATGACCTCCCGCGCGGAATACCGCTTGCTTTTACGGCAGGACAATGCGGACCTGCGCCTGACCCGAAAGGGATATGAGATCGGGCTGATCTCGCAGGAGCGGTATGATTATGTGGTAAAAAAGGAAAAGCTTATCGAGGAGGAGATTGCCCGGGTCGGAAAACTACATGTGGGAG
>JAJQBM010000069.1 GCA_021203285.1 Clostridiales bacterium
ACTTTCCGGAGAGCTTATTCTCCAACAGTTCAAAAAAGGCAGGTTCCGCCGCTTCCGCAGTCTGGTTTGTCTGTTTGATCAGGCTGTAGTCCATGGGAATCTGGCTTTGAATCAGAATATTACAATAGCCGATATACCGGCTTTCATAGGAGCAGTCGCCGATATAGGCGATTTTTCTGTGTCCGCAGGACAGGAGGTGCCGCATGGCCTGTTCCGCGGCTTTTTTTCCGTCACAGACAACCTCGTCTACATTAAAATCCATGGGGTTTCGCCAGATACCGACGACATTGCGGTTTTGAACGGTGATGTGTTTTAAAAGCTGATGCGAGCATCGCCCCAGAATGATGACGCCTCCGGTGTCAGACAGATCCTGGGAAAAGGATTCCTCGGCGTAGATTACCTGATCGATTTTCGTCCGCTGTTTCATCAGTTCGATCTCCAGATTGCGAAAAAGCTCGGAAAAAAAGAGATCTTTTTCTAACGAGGTAATCCGCGCGAGCACGATGGAAATATGGGGTGTCTGAGCGGGCGCGGGGGTTGACTTCTGTAAACTGCGGGCGGCCTCGTTTGGAATGTAACCGGTCTCGCGGGCAGCCTCCCAGATGCGGGCTTGCAGCTCTTTGGAGGCGCAGGTGGAGGAAGTGTTGTTCAGAACGCGGGATACCGTGGAAGCGGAAGTCCCGACCATAGCGGCGATTTCTTTGAGGGACATGAGCGTTTTCTCCTAGGCAAACGATTGCATAATCTGGCGTTGACAAATATCCGGTCGTCAACTACTGTATAGCTAAAATTTACTGAAAGAATCATATCAGAAAGCAAAGGAAAAGTCAATAAAATGACACAAACGTTTGCGCGATGTGAGGGAAAGGACGTGTTAAGATGAAACGGAAAAATCTGCGGAGAAAAGGAATTGCGTGGAGCGCGGCAGTGATTCTGCTGGCGGGAAGCCTGACAGCCTGCGGCAGCAGCTCCGGTTCTGACGACGGGAGCGCTGCGGATGCCGCGGACGGAGATGTGATTACGATCACAAATGTCTCCTACGATCCCACGCGGGAATTTTACGCGGCATATAATGAACTTTTCACAGCGTACTATGAGGAGGAGACCGGCCAGGCGGTGGAAGTCGTGCAGTCCCATGGCGGATCCGGCTCCCAGGCGCGTTCCGTGATCGAGGGAAGCGACGCAGATGTGGTGACGCTGGCGCTGGCGCACGATATCACGCTGATCGAGGAGGAAGGCCTGATTGAGGAAGGATGGATCGATGAGTTTGAGGGAAACAGTTCTCCCTATACTTCGACGATCGTGTTTCTGGTCCGTGCCGGAAACGAAAAGGGGATTGAGGACTGGGATGACCTGACCGCGGAGGGCGTGGATGTCATCACGCCTGATCCGAAATCTTCCGGCGGCGCGTGTTGGAATTTCCTTGCCGCGTGGTATTATGCGGATCTGCAGTACGGCGGGGATGAGGATCAGATGCGATCCTTTGTCTCAGCTCTCTATGACAATGTTCTCGTCATGGATTCCGGTGCCCGCGGCGCAACGACGACCTTTGTGGAAAACGGGCAGGGCGATGTTCTGATTGCGTGGGAAAACGAGGCGCTGCTGGCGATGGAGGAATACCCCGGTGAGTTTGAGATTGTGACACCCAGCATCAGCATTCTGGCAGAGCCCTCTGTCGCTATCGTGGATGAGAATGTGGATGACAACGGCACGCGGGAGGTGGCGCAGTCCTATCTGGAGTACCTCTACAGCGATGAGGCGCAGACGCTGGCCGGAGAGAATTATTACCGCCCCAGCAATGAGGAGATTCTGGAGACATTTTCTGACACCTTTGATCTTTCTGTTAACCTCTGCACGATCGATGATTTCGGTGGCTGGGACCAGGCGTATGAGGACTTCTTCCAGGACGGCGGGATCTTTGACGAGATCTACAACGCGGAGTAAGCAAACAGGAGCAATGTAAAATGAGAAAAAACAAACCGGTGATTCCCGGCAGGGGGCTGACTGCCGGGATCACCATCACAATGTTGTCTTTACTGATACTGATCCCGCTGGCGTCCATCCTCGCGTATTCCTTTCAATTGAGCTGGGCGGAGTTCTGGGATATTCTGCTGCGGGATAATGTGGTGCAGGCGTTTCGCACCAGTATTCTCTGTTCCCTGATCGCGGCGGTGATTAACTGTGTTTTCGGCCTGATTCTGGCGTGGATTCTGGTGCGGTACGAGTTTCCGGGGAAACGCCTGATGGATGCGATGATTGAGCTTCCTTTTGCACTGCCCACGGCGGTTGCCGGCATTACACTTTCCAAAATGTATTCGGCGCAGGGCGTTCTGGGCGGTTTGCTGGAAAAAGTGGGGATCAAGGTTTCCTATACGAAAATCGGGCTGACCATCGCGCTGATTTTTATCGGCATCCCATTTGTGGTGCGGGCGCTGCAGCCGGTGCTGGAGAAGCTGCCGGGTTCCTACGAGGAAGCCGCGTCCATGTTGGGCGCGAACCGGATCTACACGTTTCGCCGTGTGATTCTGCCGGAGCTTACGCCGGCGCTGCTCACGGGCTTCGGCTTGGCGTTAGCGCGGGGAATCGGCGAGTACGGAAGCGTGATTTACATATCCGGAAACAGCGAAAAACAGGGAACACAGGTGGTTTCCTATGTGATTATGCAGAAATTGAATTCCGGCAACGCGGACTATGAGGGAGCGGCGGCGATCGCGCTGGTGCTTCTGATTATTTCTTTTTTGCTGCTGTTTGTGATCAATATGATTCAACTGGCGGCGGGAAGACGGGCTGCATAAAGGAAAACATTCGTGGAGGGTTTCGTTTTGAAACAGGAAAATAAATTATCAGGATCCGGAACGGAGAAAAAGAAAAAGGGAAGTCCGATTCCGGTGGTTCTGATTCTCATCGGCGCGGCATTTTTTGTCATCATGCTGATTTTGCCGCTGGCAGCGGTGATTTACCGCTCGTTGAAGGACGGGCTGGCGCTTTATGTGAGTGCGATTACGGCAGAAAATACCCTGTCGGCGCTGAAGGTTACGCTGATTGCGACAGGCATCGCGGTGGGGGTCAACACATTTTTCGGGCTCTGTGCCTCGTGGCTGGTCACGAAGTTTGACTTTCGAGGGAGGCATGTGCTGTCCACACTGATTGACATTCCCTTTTCCATCTCGCCGGTCATTGCGGGTCTCGCGTTTATCATGACCTTCGGACGGATGGGGTGGGCAACCACGGCGCTGGATTGGATCAACAGCCGTCTGGGCACCGATATTGCGTTGGTGTTTTCCGTCCCGGGCGTCGCCCTCGCCACCATTTTTGTCACATTTCCCTTTGTATCCCGGGAACTGATCCCGGTAATGCAGGCGCAGGGAAATGCGGAGGAGGAAGCGGCTGCCATGATGGGCGCAAAGGGATTTACCATTTTCCGAAAAATCACGTTCCCGCATATCAAGTGGGCGCTGCTTTACGGAATCATTCTCTGCGCGGCGCGGGCGCTGGGAGAGTTCGGCGCGGTCTATGCGGTTTCTAAGACCAGAGGAAAGACCTTCACGCTGCCACTGGAGGTGGATGCTTTGTACATGGCGGGAAGCGCGGATTCCATCACGCAGGCGTTTGCGGTTTCTTCCCTGCTGGTGATGATGGCGATTGCCGTTCTGATTGTAAAGCGGATTGTGGAGTATAAGGGAAAGAAAGAAGAAGAGAAATAAAGGTGCCGGAGGACACAGATACTATGTATGTCGAGATGAAGCATATCAACAAAAATTTCGGATCCTATGAGGCGGCGAAGGATATCAGCTTTGGCGTGGAGAAGGGAAAGCTGGTCGCGCTCCTCGGACCCAGCGGAAGCGGAAAAACGACCATCCTGCGGATGATTGCGGGGCTGGAGCAGCAGGATTCCGGCGACGTGGTCATTGAGGGAAAGGTGGTCAATGATGTGCCGGCGGGAGAGCGCGGCATCGGTTTTGTTTTTCAGAATTATGCCCTGTTCCGCTATATGACGGTTTACGAGAACATCGCTTTCGGGCTGAGGGTGCAGAAGAAAAGCGCGGCAGAGATCCGTGAGCGGGTGACGGAGCTGATCCGTCTGGTCGGACTGGAGGGAATGGAGCGGCGTTATCCAAACCAGCTTTCCGGCGGCCAGCGCCAGAGGGTGGCTTTCGCCCGCGCGCTTGCGCCGAACCCGCAGCTTTTGCTTCTTGACGAACCCTTTGCTGCCATCGATGCTAAGGTGCGAAAGGAACTTCGGGGCTGGCTGAAAAGGATGATTGCCCGCGTGGGAATCACCAGCATTTTTGTCACCCATGATCAGGAGGAGGCGGTGGAGGTCGCGGATGAGATTATCATCATCAATGAGGGACGGCTGGAACAGAAGGGGCGCCCGGTCGATATCTATAAAAACCCGAATACCTCCTTTGTGGCGCAGTTTATCGGGACTTCGTCCGTACATACCGATTTCAGCGGGTTCAAAGGGTTTGAGCGCATCCCGAAGGGAGCTTCGACGGTGATCCGGCCGGAGTTTGTGGAGGCATTCAAGAGTGATAATGAGAAATATCAAAGCCTGATCGCGGACGCGGAGGAGGGGACGATCACGGACATCGCCTTCCGCGGAAGCTTTTTGGAGCTGACATTGGATGTGAGAGGGCTTTCCCTGACGACAAACCGCTCGCTGGAGCGGCGTCCGGTGGAGGTCGGGGAGCGGATGTGCATGTTCATATACCGCGTCTATGTGCTGGACGGGGGAGAGACCCGCACCTATGAGAATCAGAGACTGGAGGGGGTTGACATTGAGTCTCTGTAGGCGCTTAAAATATTAGCAGAAAATATGAAAACGAATATAGAAACAGCCGACTCACAGAAATTTGCGAGTCGGCTGTTCTGTCAAGGATGGATTTATGGTACACTTATGATCCGGCGTTAAACAGATCGGAGAGTGTGTCCGCATATTTCTCGAAGATATCCAGAAGGAAAGTATTCCAGTGGCGGGCATCCTGTGTGCTGCTGCCGAATACATAGTCTTCCTGTCCGTAATCAATGACGTCAAATCCCGGCATGGCCTTGCTGGCTCCCGCGGTGCGGTAGGATACGGCATCGGCCAGAGAGAAGGAGACACTGGTGAGGTCGGAGTAATCGACCCAACTGCTCAGGTCTGTACCGGTGGCCTCTGTGGCAGTTCCGTTTGCGGTCTGCGTTTCCGCGGCAGCCGTCTCTATC